>NZ_PVBL01000008.1:0-277696 GCF_002968555.1 Neorhizobium sp. T6_25 | reverse complement strand
GAACCGGGCGGTCGTTGACGACGACGTAATCATAATTGTAGTCCGGCACCTGCTGGACGACGACCTCCGGCGGCAGCGTCGCGCCGATCGCCACTTCGTTGCGGACGTAGACCGGCCGGACCGGGTGCTCTTCGATGTAGCTGATGACGGTTTCCGGCGGTTCGACGGCCTCGACCGCACCGACCGGGCCAAGCAGTATATCGCCCGGACCCGGAACGGCAGCCGGCGGGGTGACGCTTGCGGTCGTCTCATAGGTGACGGACGGTACTTCGTACCGGGTGCGGTATTCCTCCACTGCCACCGCCGAGCCGTTGTGGCGGATGGTGAGGTATTCCGCATAGACCCAGCCGCGCATGCCGTTGACGTCGATGCGGCACCATTTGCTGCCCTGGAGGCAGCCGTCCATCATGGCCGGGCTGCCGCGGGTGGCCATCCCGATTTCCGGATAGTTCTGGCCGGGACCGGAGCGGACGATGATGTCCGAGGCGGTGGTGGTGGTCATCTGCGCCTGGGCGGGCAGGGCGAGCGCCGAAAGGACGGCACCGAGGCCAAGCCACTTCAATTCCGGGCATTTCAACCAAGTCGTCATGGATTCTCTCCTCATGTTGACTGGCGGGGTAACACCCGCATGTCCCGGTGGTTCCGCCGAATGCCGGTGGATTCTGCAATCTGTGGCGGGGGTGCCACAGCTAGAATGAGGAACGGAACCTTTATGCCGCCAGTCCATTGATCCCGCCAGAAGCATCGGAGAGACCTCATGACCACCCAGACGATGACAGCCCAGACCTTTGCCGACCTGCCGCCGATCAGGATGGAAACAACCACCGCGGCCAATCCGCTCAAAAGCGTGCTGGTGACCGTTTTCGTGCTGAAGATCGCGATTGCCGCCTTCCTGATCGCCACCGTATCGCTCGCACCGCCGGTTTCCGCCAACGCCCATTCCACGACCCTTGCCTCGAACTGATCTTTTCGGCTGAAATGCCCTGCGTTTATCGGTATATCCCGGCAAGCATCATCGTTCAGGCCGAGGCATCATGGGCAAGTTACAGGCCGGTATCATTCCGGTTACGCCATTCCAGCAGAACTGCACCATCCTCTTCGACGAGGAGACCAAGCAGGGCGTTGTCGTCGATCCGGGCGGCGACGTGCCGACGATCCTTCAGGTCATCAAGGAAAATGGCGTCACCCTCAAGGAAATCTGGCTGACGCACGGGCACATCGACCACGCGGGCGGCGCCGACGAATTGCGCGAGGCGCTGAGCATCCCGGTGATCGGTCCCCACGAGGCGGACCTGCCGCTGCTGCAGCGCCTGGAGACGCAGGCGGAAAAATTCGGGGTCAAGATGGAGGTGCGCAACGTTTTGCCGGACCGCTGGCTCAACGAAGGAGACAAGGTTTCGTTCGGCGAGCATGTCTTCGAGATCTTCCATTGCCCCGGACATGCGCCGGGACACGTGATCTACTACAACCGTGCCCAGGGTTTCGCGCATCTCGGCGACGTGCTGTTCAACGGCTCGATCGGGCGCACGGATCTGCCGGGCGGAGATCACGATACGCTGCTCGCTTCGATCCGCGACAAGGTTCTGCCGCTCGGCGACGAGGTCGGGTTCATCTGCGGCCACGGGCCGGGCAGCCGGATCGGCGACGAACGGCGCACAAATCCATTCCTGCGCGGCCTCGGCGGACCGAAGCCGCAACATACCCCGGTTTAAAAAAAACCCGGCATCTCTGCCGGGCTTCAACTCGAAATGGCAAGCCTCTGGAGGCTTAGCCGGAGATCTGCAGATTGACGGCCTTGGGGCCTTTGCCGCGACGATCCGGTTCCGTGTCGAAGCTTACTTTCTGGTTTTCAGACAGTCCGGACAGGCCGGAAGCCTGTACGGCAGAGATATGGACAAAGATATCGGCGCCACCATTGTCAGGCTTGATAAAGCCGAAGCCCTTGTCGGTATTGAAGAATTTTACAGTGCCAGTCTCGGCCATGCAGCAGGTCCTTTTCTCTCTGTCCGTGTTCAGCGGCGGACAGCATCACAGTGTAGCCCCGAAGGGCGGCGGCAGGCAGCTTTAAGAAAGGGTCCCTGTCTTTACCGCGATGACCGGCAGGAATTGCTTTGAAATCTCCGCCCCCGGCCTACCGCCCGAAGTCTTAGCGCCTTCGGAGCGCGTCATTATAGGTCTTCCCATGCTCGTAAATTGCCCGAACTTGCACAGAGTGCTGTGTTTATTGAAAATTGGCAAGAAAAAGTTTTTTGAATTGTCGCCACAATGGCAAATTGCAAATCGCGGGAACCCCCGGAAAATGCGGGCTTTGAGCCTTCCCTGATGGTGCGGCAAGACGATTCCATCGCCCGCAATGCTTTCCTAACCTTCATCTGTGCCGTTTTGGGGCAAATGGCGCGAAAAGAAAAATTTTTGCCGCTCATGTCTCTGAACGGAGGGTCGGAGCGGGTTCCGGGCCGATATTGCGGTCGATAGCGGTCACGCATTCCCAGCGCAAAATCTGCGGTTTCTGGTACTACTCGCCGCTGGATTGCCGGCGGCCAAAAGCGCGGGCAGGCCTTGCGAATACCGGTTTGGCCAGGGTCGGAGGAGGTATGGTTGCGGCGGCCCGGTTGACGCCGAGCGTGATTTCGTTGCCGGTCGTCTGGAGCGGCGCGAAGTCGGCCAGGCTTTCCGGGAAGCTTTCGTTGAATGTCGTCGGGGCGAGTTCGGGCCGCGCCAGGGCATAACCCTGCATCAGCGGCACGCCGAGTTCTTCGCAAAGATCCACCTGCCAAAGCTCCTCGAGCCCTTCGAAGATCGGTTCGATGCCATCGTCGAGCATCTGCCGGACGATGACGCGCAGCAGCGCGTACCCGGCGGAATTATCCAGGAAGTCGCGCACCCAGGCGGCTTCGAATTTCACGTAGTCCGGCTTGATGCGCTTCAGACGGTCGAGATCGGAATCGCGGGCGCCGTAGTCGTCGATCGCAATGCGGAAGCCGACCGCCTGCATGTGCTCGGTGAAGGCGACGACAATGTCGTCGGACGCGCCGGATCTTTCGGAGATTTCGCAGACGATCCGATCGGGCGCCAGGCCGGCCTCGTGGCTGGCGACCTTGATGCGATCGACTTCCTGGCGCATTTCCTGGGACGTGCGGAAGAGGCCGGGATGGAACTTGACGAAGATCCCGGCGCGGGACCGGTTCAGCCGGCCGGTGTTCAAGATGTGAATGGTGCGCAGGATGCTGTCGACATCGGCCATATCGACCGGGGACACGAGCGGAAAGAACTCGGCCGGCGACACCGGTTCGCCATCGCGGGAGGCGCGCAGGAGGCCCTCGAAAGCTTCGATTTCAAGGCCGGTTTCCGGGCCTGAGCGAAGGATCGGCTGCAGCGCGGATTGC
This sequence comes from Neorhizobium sp. T6_25, assembly GCF_002968555.1. NCBI lineage: Bacteria > Pseudomonadati > Pseudomonadota > Alphaproteobacteria > Hyphomicrobiales > Rhizobiaceae > Neorhizobium > Neorhizobium sp. T6_25. The sequence goes on along the minus strand of NZ_PVBL01000008.1, from coordinate 274,310 downwards.
AGCAGGAAAGGACCGTAGACGGTGGAGAACGACCCATTGTCGCTGCGAACCAGATTGGCGAAGATGCTTCTCGGCGTCATGCCCGTGCCCGTCGATTTCCGTTATCCCATCCCTCCTGGTTGTAGCAGCCAAGGGTTACGCGGTTGTAAACAAGGTTTCGAAGGTTTTAATCAGCTTCTTTCATCGCTCACATTCAAGCTTTGTGCTTGAAACGGCGTCATAGTTTAGACATAGAGCGTACGGGCGGTTTTCGGCGCGCGATGCCGCCGTGTTCAACAGCTCTTCAGGACGAAGATTATGGCCTTTCTTGCCGACGCACTTTCCCGCGTAAAGCCCTCTGCCACCATCGCCGTTTCCCAGAAAGCCCGCGACCTGAAAGCAAAGGGCCGCGACGTGATCGGGCTCGGTGCAGGCGAGCCGGACTTCGATACGCCGGAAAACATCAAGAAAGCCGCCATCGACGCGATCAATCGCGGCGAGACCAAATATCCGCCGGTCTCCGGCATTCCGCAGCTTCGCGAGGCGATCGCCAAGAAGTTCAAGCGCGAGAACAATCTCGACTACACGCCGGCCCAGACGATCGTCGGCACCGGCGGAAAGCAGATTCTTTTCAACGCCTTCATGGCGACCTTGAATCCCGGCGATGAAGTCATCATCACCGCGCCCTACTGGGTTTCCTATCCGGAGATGGTCGCCATCTGCGGCGGCACCTCGGTGATCATCAAGGCGAGCCAGGAAAACAACTTCAAGGTGACCGCCGCCGATCTCGAAAAGGCGATCACGCCGAAGACCAAGTGGTTCCTGTTCAACTCGCCGTCCAACCCGTCGGGCGCCGCCTATACCCATGACGAGTTGAAGGCGCTGACCGACGTGCTCGTCAAGCATGAGCATGTCTGGGTGCTGACCGACGACATGTACGAGCACCTGACCTATGGCGACTTCAAGTTCGTCTCGCCGGCGGAAGTGGAGCCGAAGCTCTACAACCGGACGCTGACGATGAACGGCGTTTCCAAGGCCTATGCGATGACCGGCTGGCGTATCGGCTATGCGGCCGGCCCGCTCGAACTGATCAAGGCGATGGACATGATCCAGGGCCAGCAGACGTCAGGTGCCTGCACGATCGCCCAATGGGCTTCGGTCGAGGCGCTCAACGGTCCGCAGGATTTCATTCCGCAGAACAAGAAGATCTTCGAAGGCCGCCGCGACCTGGTCGTGTCAATGCTGAACCAGGCGAAGGGCATCGTCTGCCCGTCTCCGGAGGGTGCCTTCTACGTCTACCCGTCCTGCGCCGGCCTGATCGGCAAGACCGCGCCGTCGGGCAAGGTCATGGAGACCGACGAGGATTTCGTCACCGAGCTTCTGGAAACCGAAGGCGTGGCCGTCGTCCACGGTTCGGCCTTCGGTCTCGGCCCGAACTTCCGCATTTCCTATGCGGCTTCGGAAGAACAGCTCGAAGAAGCCTGCAAGCGGATCCAGCGCTTCTGCGCAAACTGCAAGTAAGCCTTGGCTATTTTCTGCACGAAGCCCGCCGGTGACGGCGGGCTTTTCTGTTTTCAGGCATCCGTTGACCATGACAGCGGCCGGACATACATTTCGGTTATGAAAACCGTTTCTCTCCGCGAAGCTCAGGACCGTCTTGACGAACTTGCCCAGGATGTGGAGCAGGGCGAGACCGTGACCGTGACGCGGGACGGCAAGCCGGTGTTCGATATCGTGCCGCATACGGAGGTGGCGGAACCGGCTGAGAAGAAGGGCGGCATCGACTGGGAAGCAGGTCAGGCCTATCTGCGGTCGAAGGGCATTTTCAACCCGGTGCCGTATATCGCTGAGGATTTCGACGATCCTTTGCCGGAAGATTTCCTGATCACCCCTCTGCCTAAATCGTGAAACTTCTGCTCGATACTCATATCGTGCTGGCATTCCTGCGACGGGAATTCGACAGCCAGTTTCCGGCATTTCATAAATTCTTTTCCGGTGAGACGATATTGGGGTTTGTCAACGTGGCGAGCCTCTGGGAAATCGCCATCAAGTCGAGACTGGGCAAGCTCGATCCGGGCATGCCTTTGGATCAGATGCCGGTGATGTTGCAGGCTTCCGATCTCAAAAACTCCCTATAGACATAGCGCATGTCATCACTGCTGCGGAACCGGAGCCCGAGACACGTGATCCCTTTGACCGACTTCTGTTGGCTCAGTGCCAGGCGGAAGGGCTATTGCTGGTGACGGTCGATCGGGCGCTCGTGCACCATCCACTGGCCCTGAAATTCTTGGCAAGCGGGCGTCTTAGAGCGCCGCTTGCCCGAAATCACCATCAGCCCTTGGTCAGCTTCACGATCGTCGATTCCCCGCCGCCGCGTTGTTCGGTGACGGCATAGACAGCGCCGTCGGGGCCGACCTTGACATCGCGGATGCGGGCGCCGAGCGGCACGCGCTCTTCATAGGCGACCTTGTCGCCGTCCATGTGGACGACCACGATACCCTGGGCGACGAGGCCGCCGATCAGGAAGGAATTCTTCCATTCCGGGATGGCGTCGCCGTCGTAATAGGCCATGCCGGACGGGGCGATGACCGGGTCCCAGAAATAGACCGGCTGTTCCGTCTCCTTCATGGCAGTGATGCCCTTGCCGACTGGTTTGCCGCTGTATTCGATGCCGTAGGTGACTTCCGGCCAGCCGTAATTCTTGCCGGCTTCCGGGCGGTTCAGTTCGTCGCCGCCGCGCGGTCCGTGCTCGACGGTCCAGAGACGGCCCTGGCCGTCGAGAGTGGCGGACTGCAGGTTGCGGTGGCCGAGCGACCAGATTTCCGGCCGGGCGCCCTGCCGATTGACGAACGGATTGTCGGGCAGGGCCTTGCCGTTCACGTCGATGCGAAAGATCTTGCCGAGGCCGCTCGCGATATCCTGGGCCTGGACGCGCGGCTGCGGGTCGGAGCGTTCGCCGACCGTCACGTAGAGCTCGTTGCTCGGGCCGAAGACGAGGCGCGAGCCGAAATGATTGTTGCCGTCATAGCTCGGCATCTGGCGGAAGATCACCTTGACGTTCTCGAGCTTGCCACCGCCGCGGTTGTCCCGGACGAGTTTTGCGGAGGCGACCGATGTGCCGTTTCCGTCTTGGCGTTGTTCGGAGAAGGAAAAGAAGATCATTCCGGATGAGGCGAAATCCGGGGCGAGCGCGACGTCGAGCAAGCCGCCCTGACCTCTGGAAAGCACTGTCGGAACACCTTCGATCTTCGGTCCAGCTTCGCCTTCCTCGGAGATGATGTGCATGGCACCCTGCTTGGCCGTCACCAGCATCCGGCCGTCGGGCAGAAACTCCATGGCCCAGAGATGCGGCAGGCCGTCTGCGACCACCTCCTGCGCGATCTTGGGCATCCGGGCAGGCTGCGGAGCACGCGTCTGGTTGGCGAAGGCTGGTTTCTGGTCGCGGGCGTTCGGCGCTTTGGTCTCCGCGGGCTGGCCGGCGTTCTGAGCAGGAACGGGGCCGGCCAACAGGGCAAGCGAGAGGGCCGAACCGGTCACGAGAAGACTGAGGCGTTTCATCATGGACTCCCTTCAATAGGGCGGCATCGACCGCCAAGGCCTGCAACGACACTCCGGCACGCGGCGAAGGAGTATCTGGCAATAGCCTTCATCTAGGGCGTTCATCGGCAAGCGCCGTACACAGTTCGTTCAAGATTATTTTATTGCCGGGTCGCGAACAAAAGCCCGCCGGTGAGAGCGGGCTTCGCGCGTTCGGACGAGGTTGGGGATCAGTCGGCGAGGTCGGCCGGAACCTTGCCGCCGTTTTCGGCGAGCTTCTTCATCAGCGCCTTGTGGAGCCAGACGTTCATTGTCGCGGAGTCGTTGGTATCGCCGGTATAGTGCAGCTCGGCGGCCAGTTCCTTGCGGGCGGTGAGGCTCGAGTCGAGATCGAGCGCCTTCATCAGGTCGACGATCGACTTGCGCCAATCGAGCTTCTGGCCGCTCTTCTTGACCGCGGCGTCGAGTATCGGGGTGATGTCGACGGGACCCGACGAGGAAGGGGCCGACGACGTTGCCGAAGGGATGGGCGTCGGATTGGTCGCCGGGGCGGCGGAGGCGGAAACCGGAGCGGCCGGTTTCAGAGGTTCGGCGGCCGGTGCTGTTTCATCCGCGCCCCAAATCGCATTCTTTATCTTGTCGAATATACCCATTGTTGCAATCTCCCTCGGGTTAAATCCGAATAGGAACCTAAGCTAGAACAATGATTTCTCAAGTGGCGGCCGCGGGTTATTCGACCCGCGGCGCACGAATATCAGATCAGGCCGTGCCCCAGATGGCTTCGGCGGTCTTGACGACGAGTTCCAGCTTCCGCCTCTGGTCGTCCTCGGTGATCGAATTGCCTTCCTCGGTCGAGGCGAAACCGCATTGCGGGGCAATGCCGAGCTGGTCGATATCGACGAACTTGGAGGCTTCGTCGAAGTGTCGGCGCAGCGAATCGAGCGTCTCCAGTTCACCGGTCTTGGTGGTGATGAAGCCCGGATAGACGCGCTGCTTCGAACCCTTCTGGAGAAGGCTCAGCGGCTGCAGACCGCCGGCACGCTCGGTGTCGTATTCCATGAAGAACATGTCGACACCGGTCTTGTTGAAGATCGCGTCGGCCGCCGCATCGTAACCGCCTTCGGCAGCCCAGGTGGAGCGGAAGTTGCCACGGCACATATGCATGCCGATCAGCATGTCCTTCGGGCGGTCCTTGATCGCTTCATGCATGGTCAATGCGTATTTCTCGATCAGCCAGTCCGGATCGTAGCCTTCCTCGCGCTTCATGGCGCGCTGCTTCTCGTCGCCGAGATAGGCAAAGTAGATGTCGTCCATCTGCAGATAACGGCAGCCGGCTTCGTAGAACTTCTGCACGGCCTTGGCATAGGTGCGGGCGAGAGCTGCGAAGAGCGCTTCCTGGTCCTGGTATTCCGGATAGGTCACGTCGGCGCGGGCGGTGCGGTAATGGGCGACGCTCGGGCCGGGGATGGAAATCTTCGGTGTTACCTTGGTGTTGGCGGCGAGAAACTTGAAGTGCTCCAGATGCGGATGATCGCCCGGAAAGTCGAGCTTGCCGTTGATGGTCGGGAAGGTCGGCGGCAGTTTGACGCCGTGGAAGGTGACGCCCTTATGGGCCTCGCGGGTGACGAATTCCATGCCGTCGAGCAGGCCGAGGAAGTCGTAGTGCCAGAAGTGGCGACGGGCTTCGCCGTCGGTCACGACCTTCAGGCCGACGCTTTCCTGCAGCTTGACGAGTTCCCGGATGCCTTCGTCTTCGACGGCCTTCAACTCGTCTGCGGAAATGCTCTTGTCTTCATAGAACTTCTTGCGGGCTTCCTTGACGGAAGCGGGACGCAGCAGCGAACCGACATGGTCGGCTCTGTAGGGAGGTGTAGACATTTGAAATCTCCTTCATGCGCAACACGGTGATCGCGCCCATTGCTGGACGACCGGCTGGCAAACCGGCCTTCGCCGCGGCGGACACGACCATATTTCAGACATTGATTCAACCTCTTCCCGATCCGATTCCGTTCCTGCGCGCAAGCCTTTGATGCGGAATCTCTTTTGCCTAGAGGCCCAGCGCCGTCAGCATCACGAAGGTGGCGAAAAGAACGAAATGGGTCATGCCTTCGATGGCGTTGGTCTGCCCGTCGTTGAGGTTGATCGCGGCGGCGATCAGGGTGACGGCGACCATGACGGTCTGAACCGGCGTCATCGCCATGACAAAGGGCTGGCCGCTGTAGAGCGCGATGCTCTCCATCACCGGCACGGTGAGGATGACGGTCGAGAGCGAGGCGCCCATGGCGATGTTGACGACGGACTGCATGCGGTTGCGCAGTGCCGCGCGCAGGGCGGTCAGGATTTCGGGCGCTGCGGAGATCGCCGCAACCACGACAGCCATCAGTGTCAGCGGAGCGCCGCTGCCCTCCAGCCCGGCATTCATGAAGGTGGACATGAATTCGGCGAGGAAGCCGATGATCAAGACGCCGACAAGGATGAGGCTGATCGAGATCGCCGAGGATTCGTGTTCGGCCTCCTCTTTCGGCGTCTGGCCGCCGGTTGCCACCTTGGCGCGCGGATAGGTGTAGCTGAAGAAATAGCTGTGCGGACCGACCTGCATCTTCAGGAAGACCGCATAGAGCGCGACCATCGCGCAGATCGTGAAGGCGGAATAATAGTGCCAACGGTCGCCGGGAATGAACTCCGGGACGATCATGGAAATGCCCATGGCCGTCAGGATCATGACGCTGTAGGTGCGGCTGGAATCGTCGTTATAGGGCTGCTCGCCATGGCGAAGGCCGCCGAGCAGGGCGGCGAGGCCAAGGATGCCGTTGATGTCCAGCATCACCGCCGCATAGATCGTGTCGCGCACCAGGGTGGGCGAGTTGGTATTGCCCATCATGATGGCGAGGATCAGCACCTCGACCGCCACTGCCGACAGCGTCAGGATCATCGTCCCGTAGGGATCGCCGACCTTGTGGGCGAGCAGTTCGGCATGGTGGGCGACGCGGGTCGAGGCGAGAATGATGATGCCGATCAGGACGACGGCGGCGATCAGCGAAGCCGTTTTCCCGGCATCGAGCAGGGAATGTTCGACGGAATAGGCAACGAAGCCTGCGGCCAGCGCGACGATGAGAAATCTTTCCTGCTTCAGCAGGGACAACAAACCCACATTCCACTCCTGACCTTGACCGATGACAATCTAAGGCGGCAACCTGCGGCATCAAGCAAGGTTCCGCTTTCGCGTCGAGGATTTGCGGTCGGCGGCCTTTGATGCCATAATTTATGACGTGATTTGCGATGTGGCTTGGAACTTCGCGGTACCCTTCTCAATTTCTCACCCCGGTGCCGCGAAAGGACAAGGATCCGAATGGATCGAGGCAGCCGTAAAAGACAGGAGGGAGTATGACCAAGGTTACCTATAAAGTCGTTCCGCATGACGGCGGCTGGGCCTATCGCCAGGGCGACGTTTATTCGGAAACTTTTCCCAGCCATTCCGACGCCTTGCAGGCGGCTCGCATCGTTGCGGCCGAGCAGCAGGTGGGCGGGGACCCGGAGGAGATCAGCTGGCAGGATGAAAAGGGCATCTGGCACACCGAATACAGCGAGGGTGGCGACCGGCCCGAGGCCGAGGTCATGGATGGCGACGAGGGGTCGACCACCCACTGAAAACGTCAGCCGCGGACATAGTCCAGCAGACCTTTGACGAGTGCGTCGAAGGTGACGCGCCAGCGCGGGGACGATTTCAGGTTTTCATGCATCGCAACCCAGGTGTCGAGCGGCAGTTCGAAAACATCGGGCAGCACCCGGACCAGATCCGGATCGCGACGGGCAATGCCGATCTGGCAGATGCCGATGCCGACAGCGCCGCGGATCGCGGCCAGTTGGGCGAGATTGTTGTCCGCCTTGTAGCTCCAGCGGATATTTTCGATATCGGGAAAGGCCGGGGAGGTGGCCCGTATACGGTCCGCAGCGGCGCGAACGAAGGCGGTGCGACGGTCGAAGCCGATCAGCCGATGGGCGGCGAGATCGTCCGGGCTTTGCGGAACTCCATGCCGGTCCAGATAACGTCGATGGGCAAAAAGCCCGAGCGGGATGTCGCCGATATGACGGGTGACGAGCGCATCCTGGACGGGACTGGTCATGCGCACCGCAATATCCGACTCGCGCCTTAAAAGATCCTCCAGCGAATCCGACAGTGACAGTTCCAGTTCCAGCCCCGGGTGCTGGTCCTGGAGGCTGGCGAGGATCGGCGGCAGGATTTCGACGCCGATCACCTCGCTGGCGCTGATCCTCACCGTTCCCTTGACCGCGCCGATCTCGCCCGAGGCCAGCCGCAGCATGGCGGCGGTCGTGATGGCGAGGTTCTCCGCATAGGGTTTCATCGCGAGCGCCGGCTCGGTCGGCAGCAAGCCTTGTTGCGAGCGGGTGAAGAGCTGGTAGCCCAAGGCCTGCTCGAGAGCGTCGATATGACGACCGACGGTCGGCTGCGTCAGGCCGAGATCGCGCGCCGCAGCCGACAACGAGCCGAGCCGCAGGACGGCAAGGAAGGTTCGGTAGAAGTCCCAGCTGATGTCATTCATTTTTGTATGGACGCCAAAAATATTCTGTCAATTCCGTATAGGAACGAATGGCGCGATAGTCCAGCCAACTAAACGCCTGCAGCTGGAAGGATTATCGCCATGTCTGGACTATCGAACTCCAACCCCGGTCTAAAGCCCATCGCCCTTGTTCTCGGCGCCACCGGCGGGATAGGCGGCCATGTGGCGCGGGGCCTTGCCGCACGTGGCTGGACCGTCCGCGCCCTCAACCGCAAGGCGGGGGAAGCGGCAACGCGGGAACCTCGCTTTCACTGGCTCCAGGGCGACGCGATGAATGCAGCCGATGTCCGCCGTGCCGCCCAGGATGCCAGGCTGATCGTCCATGCGGTCAATCCGCCGGGCTATAAGGACTGGGAAAAGCTGGTCCTGCCGATGCTCGACAACACGATCGCGGCGGCCCGCGCCGTCGGCGCCCGCATCCTCCTGCCGGGCACGGTCTATAATTACGGGCCGGATGCCTTTCCCGAGATCACCGAGGAAAGCCCGCAGAACCCAGTGACACGCAAGGGCGCGATCCGGGTCGAGCTGGAACGACGGCTGGAGGCCGCGTCGAGCGAGGGCGTGCCGGTACTGATCGTGCGGGCCGGCGATTATTTCGGTCCCGGCGCGGCGAACAGCTGGTTCGCCCAAGGCCTGGTGAAGCCCGGCAAGCCGGTTCGGTCGGTCAGCCGACCCAGTGCCGCGGGCGTCGGCCACCAATGGGCCTATCTGCCGGACGTGGCCGAGACCATGTTGCGACTGATCGACCGCGAGGGTGAACTGCCGCGTTTCGCCCGCTTCCAGATGCGCGGCTTCTGGGACCGGGACGGAAGCGAGATGATCGCGGCGATCGGCCGGGTCGTCGGGCAAAAACCGAAGGTTAAGGCGTTTCCGTGGTGGCTGCTGAAGCTTGGATCGCCCTTCGTGCCGATATTCCGGGAGCTGGGTGAGATACGCTACCTCTGGAACGTGCCGGTGCGGATGAGCAATGACAAACTGCGGGCCTTCCTGGGCGAGGAGCCTTCGACGCCGACCGACGAAGCAATTCGGGCGGCGCTTGCCGATCTCCACTGTATCGAGCCGAAGCCAGCCAAGGCTGCAAAGCAGGTGGCGCTTCTGACCTGAGTGGTATTCTCAAAAGAAAAGGGCCGCGTTGGGCGGCCCCTTCCGAAATGCATCAGGCGACCGCTTCGAGCACCGGGTAGTCGGTATAGCCCTTGGCACCGCCGCCGTAGAAGGTGGACTTGTCGGCCTCGTTGAGCGGGGCATTGTCCTTGAGGCGCTGGACGAGATCCGGGTTGGCGAGGAAGAGCTTGCCGAAGGCGACCGCGTCGGCATAACCGTTTTCAACGGCCTTGGAGGCGCTTTGGCCGTCATAACCGTTGTTGACGAGCCAGCCGCCCTTGCCGCCGGCCTTGCGGTAGATATCCTTGAGTTCCTGGTAATCGAAGGGCTTGTCGCCCTGGAAGAAGGCGCGGTCGCCGCCGGTGGCACCTTCGATCAGGTGGATGAAGGAGAGGCCGCGGGGTCCGAGCTGCTCGACCACATGGTTGAAGACGGCCTGCGGATCGGGATCGCTGACGCCATTGGCCGGTGTCACCGGCGACAGGCGGATGCCGACGCGGCCGGCGCCGATTTCCTTGGTCACCGCATCGACGACTTCCACCAGGAACCGTGCGCGGTTCTCGATCGAGCCGCCGTATTCGTCCGTGCGCTGGTTGGCGCCCGACTTCAGGAACTGGTCGATCAGGTAGCCGTTGGCGCCGTGGATTTCGATGCCGTCGAAACCGGCGTCGATCGCGGCGCGGGCTCCCTTGGCGAAATCAGCAACGATGCCGGCGATTTCCGAATGTTCCAGCGCGCGGGGAGCGGACGTATCGACGAACGCGCCGCTGCCATCCGGATTGGTGATATAAGTCTTGCCGCCCGCCGGAATGGCCGAGGGTGCAACGGGAGCGCCGCCGTTCGGCTGCAGGGAGGTGTGCGAGACGCGGCCGACATGCCAGATCTGGGTGACGATCTTGCCGCCCTTGCGGTGGACGGCATCCGTCACCTTCTTCCAGCCCTCGATCGCCTGCGGCAGATAAAGGCCCGGCACGTCCGCATAACCCTGGCCCTGGTGGCTGACCGGCGTGCCCTCGGTGACGATCAGCCCGGCGGTGGCGCGCTGTTCGTAATAGGTGACGTTGAGGTTGTTGGGGATCGCTTTCGGCGAGCGGTTGCGCGTCAGGGGAGCCATGACGACGCGGTTAGCGAGTTCGATATCGCCGAACGTGGTCGGATCAAAAATGCTGGCCATTGGAAAATTCCTTATGCTGTTGGGAGGAGAGGCGGGGGGATCAGAGGGTCGATCTGAGATCGTCGAGGAAGGCCGCGATGGTTTTTTCGTCGCGGTGGTAGAATGCCCATTGGCCGACCCGGTCGATTTTCACCAGGCGGGCCTTCTCGAGCGTCGAAAGATGCGCCGAGACCGTGGATTGGGAGAGGCCGCAGCGTTTTTCGAACTGGCTGGCGCAGATGCCCATTTCGAGCGGATGCGCCTGATCGCAAAAGTGACGTTCCGGCTCCTTCATCCATTCCAGGAATTCGACCCGGATCGGATGCGCCAGCGCCTTCAGAATTTCCGTCTTGTCCATGATCAGGATCCAACATCGGAGTTTCCCGATATATAGATCGCCGGAAGACGATTTAAAGGGAGCGGTTTGCGGAGAAGCGGGGGATTGTAAAAAAAATGGGCCGCCGGATCGCTCCGAGGCCCAATAATTGTGAAGGTCAAAACCTCCAGAGGGGAACAGCCGGCACAGACGACAGGGACGTCGCCGAAGCGCGCCAGCTGAACTGAATATGGGGAGCCGGGTTTCGCTCGACAAGGGTCTGGATGGGATATTGAACGGAAGTTTTGACGCGGATTATGACGGGTGAAAACTAGCCGAATGAGCCAATGCCGGTTCGGGCAGATCCGGGGCAAAAAAAGAGGGCCACTGGATCGCTCCAGGGCCCTATAAGTGTGAAGGTCAAAAAAACCTCCAGAGGGGAACAGCTGCTGCGGCGGAACTGGGAGGAAAAGCCGCCATGTGCATCAGCTGTGAGCGATATGGTGGTTTTTTGTGCAGTGAACAATACTCTTTTGTGCAGGACAGCCATGCGTGAGGTGCAACGCTTTCGTTTAATGCGCTCAGTGGTTACATATCAGGCCGCCGCAGAAGTCGCGAAATCCCCAGCGTTCTAGGGTTTTCGGGGGCATATCCGGTCCGGACCGGCGCCGGTCAGAAGCTCCAGTTGCGGGCCTTGCCGACCACGAAATCGCGGAAGACTTTCAGCTTGGCAGCGTTCTTCATTTCATCCGGATAGCAGAAATAGGTATCGAAGGACGGGATATCGGCATTGATGGCCAGCTGAATCAGCCCCGGATCGCGGCCGACAATATAATCCGGCAGGCAGGCGATGCCGATTCCCAGCAGGCAGGCGCGCTTGATCGAGGTCTGGCTGTTGATCTGCAGATGCGGTGTGCGGGTATTGTCCGACGACCGGCCCGCGTATTCCAGCCAGTTGACGTCGAGCAGGTAGTTCGGCGCCGGCTCCCCGAAGGTGATGATGCGATGTTGGTCGAGATCCTCGACGGATTGCGGCTCGCCGTAACGGTTGATGTAGGAGGGGGCCGCATAGACGTGCATGTGCACGGTGAAGAGCTTGCGCTGGATGAGGTCGGACTGCACCGGCTGACGAAGCCGGATAGCGCAATCCGCATGGCGCATGTTGACGTCCACTTCCTCGTTGTCGAGGATCAACTGGATCGACATTTCCGGATAGAGCTGCAGGAATTCCTGCACCTTGTCGGTGAGCCAGCCCTGGCCGAGGCCGACGGTCGTCGTCACGCGCAGCTTGCCGGACGGCTTTTCCGTCGTCTCGGTGAGCTGCATCTTCACCGTTTCGAGCTTCAGCAGTACGTCGTGGGCGGTGCGATAGAGAAGCTCGCCCTGTTCGGTGAGGATCAGGCCGCGCGCGTGGCGATGGAAGAGTTTTACCCCGACATCCTGCTCCAGCGCGCTGACCTGACGGCTGATCGCCGACTGGGAAAGATGCAGCTTGTCAGCCGCATGGGTGAAGGATCCCGCCTCCGCCGCCGCGTGGAAAATGCGCAGTTTATCCCAGTCGAGCGGCACACCCATCGTTCAACGTCACTCCGCGGCTATGGCAACCGGCTGGATGCCGGAGAGGTAACGTTCGGCCTCGAGCGCTGCCATACAGCCCATGCCGGCGGCGGTGATCGCCTGGCGGAAAGTGTCATCCGTCACGTCGCCGGCGGCAAACACGCCGGGCACGTCGGTGGCGGTCGAATCCGGCGCCGTCCAGAGATATCCATTCGGCTTCATCTTCAATTTACCCTGGAACAGTTCTGTCGCCGGCGCATGGCCGATCGCCACGAAGACGCCATGGATCGGGAAGTCGGTGACCGTGCCGGTCTGGGTGTTGCGCAGCTTGACGCCCTCGACGGACGGCGGCATCGGCGCCTTGGCCGGCTTGCCGGTGATCTCGGCGATTTCGGTATTCCACAGCACGTTGACATTGGGGCGCTGGAAAAGGCGTTCCTGCAGGATCTTTTCGGAACGGAAACTATCGCGGCGATGCACCACGGTGACCGACTTGGCGATATTCGACAGGTAGAGCGCTTCCTCGACCGCGGAATTGCCGCCGCCGACCACGATCACGTCCTTGTTGCGATAGAAGAAGCCGTCGCAGGTGGCGCAGGCGGAGACGCCAAAGCCCTGGAACTGCTGCTCGGTTTCGATGCCGAGCCATTTTGCCTTGGCGCCGGTCGAGATGATGATCGTCTCGGCGGTCCAGACAGCGCCAGAATCGGTGCGCACGGTGAAGGGGCGATGGTGGAGCTCGACCTCGGTGACGAGGTCGTTGACGATCTCGGCGCCCACATGGGTAGCCTGTTTCAGCATCTGCTCCATGAGCCAGGGACCCTGGATCGGATCGCCGAAGCCCGGATAGTTTTCGACATCCGTGGTGATCATCAGCTGGCCGCCCTGTTCCATGCCGGCGATCAAAACCGGTTTCAGCATGGCGCGCGCCGCATAGATGGCGGCCGTATAACCGGCCGGGCCGGAGCCGATGATCAGGACCTCGGTATGACGGGAGGACATGGGTTATTTCCTTTCAAAGACCGGTCGACGTTTCGTTGCCCCTCATATAGGTGGTCGATGTCCGGTCTGCCGCTTTAGAAGCGCCATGTAAGATCGATCCATGCAGCAATGCAAGGGCAGCCTTGCACTAACAACAGATCAGTTGGCATGGAAACCGAAGCCTAAGCGGCCCAAGACATATTCTTGCGTAAAATTCCTCTTGCGATAAAAGCACTGCAGAATTGAAGGGGACCTATGTGCTTCGCGCCGATCTTGATGCCATCGACCTAAAAATCCTGCGGGAATTGCAACGTGACGGGCGCATGACCAATGTCGAGCTCGCAGAACGCGTCGGCATTTCCGCCCCGCCCTGCCTGCGCCGGGTGCGCAAGCTCGAGGAAGCCGGTATCATCGAAGGCTATCACGCGCTTCTCAACGCCCCGAAACTGGGCGTGGATCTCGTCGCCTTCTGCATGGTCGGGCTGAAGCGCCAGTCGGACGCGGACTTGAAGGCCTTCGGGGCGAAGGTCCAGCAATGGCCGATGGTACGGGAGGCCTGGATGGTCAACGGCGACAGCGATTTCCTGCTGCGCTGCGCAGCCCAGAACCTCACCGTCTTCCAGGACTTCGTCATCGAGGTACTGACCGCCGACCAGCATGTTGATACCGTTCGCACCATGCTGACCATCCGCCAGGTGAAGCATCTGGGGCTGGTCGAGATCTGAAACGCCTCGTCACTTGCTTCCGGCAGGGCGGAACCGCTTCTTGTGGATGAAGGCGATCAGCTTGTCTTCCATCAGGCGCCGCTGCTTGGCGAGCGCGTAGAACCATTTCCGCTTGTTGGTCTTTCTGGCGCGGCCGGAGCTTGCCAGGATTTCGCTTGCGGCATCCGTGGTGGTGACGGGCGAGGGCCAGAAGGAGTAGCCGTGGCCGGTGCGGGTCAGCCAGTGGCGGAAATAATTGTCAACCGGGGCAAACATCTTGCGGTGTTCCTCGATGAACAGCCGCGCGCCTTCGCGCGACCAGACGATGGCGCTCGTCGTCATCGGGAAGTAATGGGCCGCCACCAGTTCGCAGTCGTGTCCGCCGATGCCGTAACGGGCGAGCGGCGTGGCGATCTTCAGCTTGTTGTTGCCTATGTTGATCAGCCGCCACACGGGATCGACCTTTTCGAGATCCGGCAGGGCCGCTTCGAGCAGTTCGACCGGGTTGCAGAGCGGCAGCGCGTCGTCTTCCAGCACCAGTGCATAACGGGCGTCGGATTTCAGGAAATGTTCGGCGACTTTCAGGTGGCTGCGGTAGCAGCCGATTTCGCCGCCGACGAGGGTGCGGCCCATATAGCTCTGGGCGCGCTCGGCATCGTAGTCCGGGATCGTCGCGAGATCGAACTTGCGGCCATCGACGGCGGAGATCCGCTCGAAGGCGATGCCGAAGGCTGAAAGACGGTCGCTGATGGTCTGCAGGCGGTCATTGCTGCCATCCAGATTGATGACATAGGTCTCAAGCGATTGCATTTTACCCTTTTCGGCGAGGAGGCGCAGCGGCTTTTCGTCCGCCATGGCCGCTTCCGTTGCCGGTAGACTTGTGATGGTGCGTCGACGTGGTCGAAGCCGTTTGAGCTTTGCTATATCGTGGCCGGGCCCTTTTGGGAACAAGCGGGGCTTTCTTCCCGATAACATCGGCCGAACCGGTGCGGAAGGGTCACTGCAGCCGCATCCTGCCCAGCCCCAACATTTCAGCGACAACCATTCCCATACCCCTTGCGCAGGTTTTTCAACCGTAACATATAGGCGGCGCCGCCTACAGATGCTGGTTTCCGGTATAAAGCGGCGGAAAACAGACAGGCGAGGCGACATCGATGCGGGTTCACCAGTATATTTTCGGCAAGGATGGCGGGGCGGAGAAGTTCTTCGTGCATCTGGTCGGCGCGCTTGCCCGCCGTGGGGTCGATCAGACGGTCGTGATGCGCTGGAACCGCCGCTGGAAACCGGATGTCGAGGCCCATGCCAAGGTGATCGAGAGCAATTTCCGCAACCTGTCGATCGACCGTATCCTTTTGCCGATGAAGGTGCTGTCCATGGCAAAGCGCGACAAGGCCGACGCGATCATTTCCTGGTCCACCCGCGGCGCCCGGCTGATGCCGGACTATAAGGGCGGTATCAAACTCTCCCGTCTCGGCGACTACCCCACCCATCTCGGCTATTTCAAGAATTCCGACATTCTCGTCTGCAATACGCCGGGCATTGCCGACCACGTGCGCAACAATCTCGGCTGGACCCGCGGCGTCGAAGTGATCTCGAATTTCACGGACACGTCGGTCGTGGCGCCGATCTCAAGGTCGGTTGCAGATACGCCGGACGGCGTGCCGCTGATCATGACGATGGGCCGTTTCGTCAAGCGCAAGCGTTTCCACCTGCTGATCGAGGCGATGGCGGCGGTGCCGGACGCGTATCTGTGGATCGCCGGCGACGGCGAGGAGCGGGAAGCGCTGGAAGCTGTCATGCGCGAGCACAAGATGGAGAACCGGGTGCGGTTCCTCGGCTGGCACAAGGATACGCGGCCATATCTTGCCGCCGCCGACATCTTCATCATGCCATCCAGCCACGAGCCGCTCGGCAACGTCATTTTCGAGGCATGGGCGCAGAGCAAGCCGGTGATTTCCTCACGCTCGGAGGGTCCGTCCTGGTTCATGCGCGACGGCGAAAACGGCCTGCTCGTCGATATCGACGACGTCCCGGGCTATTCGCGCGCCATCAACCAGTTGATCGCAGATCCTCAACTGGCTGCGAGCCTTGGCGAAAAGGGCAGGGCGACGCTGGTCGGACAGTTTTCGGAAGAGGCGGTGGCGAACGCCTATATCGAGCTTTTCAAGCGGAAGCCGTGATCCGGTAGATATTGCCGAGCAGTTTGGCCTCGCCCTCGATGCTGAAATTTTCGAGCGCGTGGGTGCGGGAGCGGGCCGAGGCCGCCTTGCGGCGGGCTTCGTTGTCCATGAAGGCGGCTGCGGCCCCGGCCATGGCATGGACGCTGTCGCGGGCGATGATCACGCCGGTCTCTTCGTCGCCCGTCACCAGAAGTTCGGGGAAGGCGCCGACATCGGTGGCGATTACCGGCACCGCGGTCGCCATGGCTTCCAGCGGCGTCAGCCCGAAACCTTCCCAGCGCTGCGGCGCGATGAAGAGGTCGAGGGCGCGATACCATTCGTTGATATCGGTATGCTCGCCAACGAACAGGATGCGGTCGGCAAGGCCGGCGGCGGCGACCTTGTTCTTCAACCCGTCCTCGAAATCCACATGCGGCCCCGTGGCGCGGCCGGCCACGATCGCCGACCAGTCCTTGCGCTCGGAAAGCACCCGGATCATCGAATCCACGAAGAGATCGGTGCCCTTCTGGCGCCGCACGCGGCCGAAGCAGCCGACGACCTTCTGTGCCGGATCGAGGCCGCGGGCGCGCTTGGCCTCAGCCTTGTCCGATGGCGGCGAGAAGCGGACGGTATCGATGCCGTGCAGCACCACGGTGTTCTTGACCGCCAGGTAATCGGCCGTCTTGCCGCTGGTGGCGATCACGCCATCCATCTTCGAGACCAGCCATTTCGTCCAGCCGGTATGGTGCCGTTGCGAGGCGGAGGTGAAGACGATCTTCAGCGACATGCGCAGCACGTCGCGCATGAAAATTGCCGGCAGCATCTCGATATTGCGGCGCGCGTGCCAGATCCGGCACCGTTTGCCGCGCGGCGGCGACCAGAGGCGGAAGATGTCGCGGTAACGGATATGCGGCAGATCGGCAGGCAGGCCGGGGCCAAGCGCTGCGACCTTCTGGCCGAGCGATCTCTGGACTGGCACGAGCTGGATGATCGTTGACGTGACGCCGGAGAGCCGCCGCTTGAAATTCGGCGCAATCACTTCGACGTCACGGATATCGATGATGGCGGGATCGCCGCTTTTACCCACGGGCGGTCAGCCCCAGGAAATGGCGAGGATTTCGTAGGCCTTGGAGCCGCCGGGGGCGACAACTTCGATGGAATCACCCTTTTCCTTGCCGATCATCGCACGCGCGATCGGCGAAGAGATGGAGATACGGCCGGCCTTCACGTCGGCTTCCTGGTCGCCGACGATCTGGTAGACCTTTTCCTCGTCGGTGTCCTCGTCGATGAGTTTGACGGTCGCGCCGAACTTGATCTTCGAGCCGGACATCTTGGAGAGGTCGATGACCTCGGCGCGCGCTGTCAGATCTTCGAGTTCCGTAATGCGGCCTTCGTTATGGCTCTGGGCCTCCTTGGCAGCATGGTACTCGGCGTTTTCCGAAAGGTCGCCATGGGCGCGCGCTTCTGCAATTGCCTCGATGATACGGGGACGCTCCTCCTGCTGGCGCCAGCGCAGCTCTTCCTGCAGTTTGGAAAAACCGCTCTGCGTCATCGGTACCTTTTCAACCATTTCCTTGTCCTTCAGGCGCATGCCCGCGGATGCCGCGGACACAAAAATAAACAGGTTCCGGAGCGAAACTTCGGAACCATCGTAAAATCAGAATGTAGGTCACTATAACAGAATTTCGACAGCGAGTGCTAGGAATTTCGAAACCCTGTCCGTGTGCCCCTCCTTGGGCATGTGGATGCAAGCGGCACCATTTGTCAATGACTTGACGGACCGAAAAAGAACATTTAGTGAACATACTAATGAAGAAGTCGCTGAAAGAACGCCTGGCGATCCTTTCGGATGCCGCCAAATACGATGCTTCCTGTGCCTCCAGCGGAACTGTGAAGCGGGACTCGTCCGCGACAGGCGGGCTCGGCTCGACAGAGGGCTCCGGCATCTGCCACGCCTATGCGCCGGACGGCCGGTGCATATCGCTCCTGAAGATCCTGCTCACCAATTTCTGCATCTACGACTGCGCCTATTGCATCAACCGATCCTCCAGCAATGTGGAGCGGGCGCGTTTTTCGCCTGAAGAGGTGATCTGGCTGACGCTGGAATTCTACCGCCGCAACTATATCGAAGGCCTGTTCCTGTCCTCGGGCATCATCCGCTCCTCCGACCACACGATGGAGGAGATGGTGCGGATCGCCAGGGAACTCAGGACCACCCATGGCTTCCGCGGCTATATTCACCTGAAAAGCATTCCGGAGGCCTCTGCGCATCTGATCGAGGAGGCCGGGCTTTATGCCGACCGGCTGTCGATCAATATCGAACTGCCGACCGACAGCGGCATCGGCAAGTTCGCGCCGGAAAAGCGGCCGGACAACATCCGCCGCTCGATGGGCAAGCTCAGGCTGAAGATCGAGGAAATGGCCGATCCGACGCTGCAGACGAAGCGCAGGAAGACATTCGCGCCGGCCGGACAGAGCACCCAGATGATCGTCGGTGCCGACGGCGCCAGCGACGCGACCATTCTCGGGACCAGCGCTCGGCTTTACGGCAGTTACGGCCTGAAGCGCGTCTATTACTCCGCCTTCAGCCCGATACCGGATTCGTCGAAGAACCTGCCGCTGATCAAGCCGCCGCTGATGCGCGAGCATCGGCTTTACCAGGCGGACTGGCTCTACCGGTTTTACGGTTTCGAGATCGGCGAGATCACCGCGACCCAGGTCGACGGCATGCTCGACCTCGATCTCGACCCGAAGCTCGCCTGGGCGCTCGGCCACCGCGAACGGTTCCCGGTGGACGTCAACCGGGCGGAGAAGGAGATGCTGCTGCGGGTACCGGGTTTCGGCACCAAGACGGTGAAAGGCATTCTCTCGGCGCGGCGATTCGGGCGTCTGCGGCTCGACGATCTGAAGCGGCTCGGCGTATCGCTCAGGAAGGTGCAGCCGTTCATCATGGCGGAAGGCTGGACGCCGCACCGGCTGGTCGACCGGACGGATCTGCGGGCAATGTTCGAGCCGAAGCCCGAGCAGTTGTCGCTGTTATGAGGTACCGTTTTTCGCTGCGGGGCAGGGGCGACCTGACGGAATGGCGCGATGCCGCCCGCGCCTTTCTGATGGCCGGCATTGTGCCCGACATCATCGAATGGCGGACGATGGACGATGCCGAGGGGCTGTTCGGGTTCGACGAGAACCATCTGCCGCCACCGCATCCGGGCTGCGAGCCGCTGTCGGTGTCGCCCGCCTTCATCAAGCTGGCGCAGGCGGTGCTCTGTCATTCCGACCCGACGCGGTTTGCCCTGCTTTACCGCATGCTGTTCCGGATGATCCATGGCGGGGTGGTCCATGGCCGGCACCTGCTGCAGATGGCGACCGATCCGGACGTCGTCGCGGCGAGCCGCCTGGCGAAGTCTGTCGGCCGCGACTATCACAAGATGACGGCCTTCGTGCGCTTCAAGGAACTGCCGCTGACGGAAGGTTTCGCCGGGCGGCGGCGCTTCATCTCCTGGTTCGAGCCGGATCACTTCATCATCGCCCGCGTAGCGCCGTTCTTCCAGCGGCGCTTCACCGACATGGACTGGGTGATCGCCACGCCGAAGGGCTCGGCCTCCTGGGACGGCGAGACGCTGCGCACGACGGACGAGCCGGCGGAGAAGCCCGACCTGCGCGACGAGACGGAGGAGCTGTGGCGCACCTATTACGCCTCGATCTTCAACCCGGCGCGGCTGAAGGTGAAGATGATGACCACGGAGATGCCGAAGAAATACTGGAAGAACCTGCCGGAGGCGGAGCTCATTCCGGGCCTGATCGCCAATGCCGAGGCCAGTGTCATCGACATGGCGCGCAAGGCGGCGAGCGAGCCCTTGCCCTTCCATCACCGGATCCAGGAAGCGGCCGCCAAGGCCCCGGCGGAGCCGATGCCCACTGCAGGCACGCTTGCGGCGCTGAGGCAGGAGGCGCGGCACTGCACGCGCTGCGACATTCATTGCCTCGCGACCCAGACGGTGTTCGGCGACGGACCGCCGGATGCAAGGGTAATGTTCGTCGGCGAACAGCCGGGCGACCAGGAGGATCTGGCGGGCAAACCCTTCGTCGGGCCGGCGGGAAAACTGTTCAACGACGTGATCGGCGAGGTCGGCCTCGACCGGCGGTCGCTCTATATCACCAATGCGGTAAAACACTTCAAATACGAGCCGCGCGGCAAGCGGCGCATCCACCAGAAACCGAACATCGGCGAGGTGCGGCAATGCCGCTGGTGGCTGACCCAGGAACTGGAGCTGGTGAGGCCGAAACTGGTGGTGGCGATGGGCGCGACGGCGCTGTTCGCGCTGACCGACATGCGGCAGAAGCTGGAGGATGTCAGGGGAGAGCCGATCGCCATGGAGGACGGGCGCACGCTCTTCGTGACGGTGCATCCGTCCTACCTGCTGCGCATTCCCGACGAGGGTCGGAAGGCGGAGGAGCTTGCCCGATTCAGGCAGGACATGAACCGGATCAAGCGCTTGGCGGCGTGAGCGGAGAGACTGATTCAGGCAGCTTAAGGGACGTAGGTCGGTGTTTTCGGCAGGTTGGGCGGATCATAGTCGCCGGTGCTCTTACGGGAGCCAACCGACTCATGGATGAGGGCCTCTTGGGGGATCAAGCGCGGATCGACGCAGGGGATGTAGTAGCCCGATGCTGCATGACGTTTCCGCCATGAGGTTTTCGGAACCTTGCGCGGGATGCACTCCAGGAAACGCCATGCCCAGTTCATCGAATCGTGCAGGGGCGCGCGATGATCGAGTTCGACGTAGTCGTGCTTCTCCCCTTCACCGAGAACGATCTTGTCGATGACATCGTCCTTATAGAGGAGGCCTGTCGGCCGGGTCTCCCGGATCATCCAGTCCAGCGGGATCTTGATCTGCCCACTTTCCTTTTCAGGGAAGCCCCCGCCGACGTCGCAGTGAAAACCCGCAAACCACACTTCCTTGGCGTTCTGGGGACCCTTTGGTGCCGCGAAGGGATTGCCGCGATAGAGCTGGCCGGGTGTCCACAGTTCAGGTCTGAACATGGTGCGCCGCTCGTCGATCGCGAGGGCATGGCGTACCCATTCGACGCTGGCATTGCTATGCGTGAACGGGTGGGTCTTAAACTGCAGCCGACCGCGGCCGGTCTCGATCATCGAGGCTACCGTATCGAACAGCCCGAGCAGCTTTATCGGCGGCCGGTCGTTGTCGAGCATCCGCTCGTAGAGACGCATGCCGGCAAACGGCGAGGCCTCGCCTTCGCCTGCCGCCGAGGACTGCGGTATGTCCTTGTAGGTTCTGTAGGCGTAGTCGAGGAGATTGAGATAAAGCGGGGAGATCAGCCCGAAGGCGTGGATGAAGCCCGCCAGCACCCTGGCGGTGTAGGCGCCACGGCTGAAGCCGAACAGATAGATGCGGTCGCGGTCCGGGTGGCGGCCGTTTTCGACCGGGCCGCAGTCATAGTTGTCAACGAGAAAGCGATAGGCTTCCTTGACGTTGTGGTCGAGGCCCCAGCCGGTCGCAAGGCCCAGCACTTCGCTGGCATTCCGGGCGAGCGAAGACCAGTGTTCGTCGGCACCGAATGTTCCGACGCCGGGATCGTAATACACGATCTGACGTTCCGATCGCTCCAGCGTTCCGAACAGCCGAAGGATATTGGTGCGGCTGGCCTTGATTTCGTTGGACGTACCGTCCAGCAAAATGACGATATTCTTGCTCATGGATCATTCCCCCGAGTGCTCCGTATGTACGGTAGCATTCGAGGGAATGAATTTCAACCTATGGTCGATTGCGATGGACGAAGCCGTCGTGGTCCGTCTGATCAGAAATAGCTCTGCAGCGGGCGGACTTCGAGATTGCCGGCTTTCAGCGCCTTGATCGCGAGTGCCGCGGCTTCGGCGCCGGCCATGGTGGTGTAATAGGGCACCTTCTGCATCAGCGTCGCGCGGCGCAGCGATTTGGAATCCGAGATAGCCTTGTTGCCGTCCGTCGTGTTGATGACGAGCTGGACCTGGCGGTTGCGGATCGCGTCCTCGATATGCGGGCGGCCTTCCAGCACCTTGTTGATGCGGGTGGAGGCAATGCCCTGTTCGGCAAGGAAGCGGGCGGTGCCGCCGGTTGCAAGCACCTTGAAGCCGATGTCGGTCAGGATGCGGATCGCCGGCAGCACGCGGGCCTTGTCCTCGTCGCGCACGGAGACGAACACCGTGCCGTCGCGCGGCAGTTCGACGCTGGCGCCGAGCTGCGACTTTGCAAAGGCCAGCGCGAAATCCGTGTCGAGGCCGATGACCTCGCCGGTCGAGCGCATTTCCGGGCCGAGCAGGATGTCGACGCCGGGGAAGCGGGCGAACGGGAAGACGGCTTCCTTGACGGCGATGTGCTTCAGCGCGCGCGGATCCGGCTTGGTGCCGTAGGCCGCAAACGTCGCGTCGAGCTTTTCGCCGGCCATGACGCGGGCGGCGATCTTGGCGATCGGCGCGCCGATGGTCTTGGCGACGAAAGGCACGGTGCGCGAGGCGCGCGGGTTGACTTCCAGCACATAGACCGTGCCGTCCTTGATGGCGAACTGCACGTTCATCAGGCCGACGACATGCAGGGCCTTGGCCATGGCCTTCGCCTGGCGCTCCAGCTCGTCGATCATCTCGCTCGACAGGGTGCGGGGCGGCAACGAGCAGGCGCTGTCACCCGAATGGATGCCGGCTTCCTCGATATGCTCCATGATGCCGGCGACATAAACGTCGGTGCCGTCGCAGACACAATCGACGTCGACTTCGATGGCGTTGCTCAGGTAGCTGTCGAACAGAAGCGGGTTCTTGCCGAGCAGGGTGTTGATCTGGCCGGTCTTGTCGTTCGGGTAACGCTGCTTGATGTCTTCCGGCACCAGGCCCGGCACGGTGTCGAGCAGGTAGGTCTGCAGCATCGATTCCGAGTGGATGATCTGCATGGCGCGGCCGCCGAGCACGTAGGACGGGCGAACGACCAGCGGGAAGCCGATTTCGGCGGCGACGAGGCGGGCCTGTTCGACGGAATAGGCGATGCCATTATTCGGCTGGTTGAGGTCGAGCTTCATCAGAAGCTTCTGGAAACGGTCGCGGTCTTCGGCAAGGTCGATCATGTCGGGCGCGGTGCCGAGGATCGGGATGCCGTTCTTTTCGAGCGCCTCGGCAAGCTTCAGCGGCGTCTGGCCGCCGAACTGGACGATGACGCCGACCACTTCGCCCTTTTCCTGCTCGGCGCGCAGGATTTCGATGACGTCTTCAGCTGTCAGCGGCTCGAAATAGAGGCGGTCCGACGTGTCGTAGTCGGTCGACACGGTTTCCGGGTTGCAGTTGATCATGATCGCTTCATAGCCGGCATCCTTCAGCGCGAAGGCGGCGTGGCAGCAGCAATAGTCGAACTCGATGCCCTGGCCGATGCGGTTCGGACCGCCGCCGAGGATGACGACCTTCTTGGCGGTCGATACTTCGGCTTCGGAGCGCAGCTCGCCGACGAACGGCGTTTCGTAGGTCGAGTACATATAGGCGGTCGGCGAGGCGAATTCGGCGGCGCAGGTGTCGATGCGCTTGAAGACGGGGCGGACGTTCAGGCTGTTGCGGAGCTCGGCGACTTCCTTCGGGCGCTTTTTGGTAAGGCTTGCGAGGCGAGCATCGGAGAAGCCCATGGCTTTCAGCATGCGCAGGTTTTCGGCATCGCCCGGCAGGCCGTGTTCGCGGATGCGGGCTTCCATGTCGGTGATCGCCTTCAGCTGGGCGATGAACCACGGGTCGATCTTGCAGGCTTCGTGCACCTCGCCTTCGGTGAGGCCGAGGCGCAGCGCCTGGGCGACCATGCGCAGCCGGTCCGGGGTCGGTGTGCCGATCGCGGCGCGGATGGCGTTCTTGGAATTCTCGCCTTCCTCGAAGCCGGGGATTTCGATCTCGTCGAGGCCGGTCAGGCCGGTTTCGAGGCCGCGCAACGCCTTCTGCAGCGATTCCGCGAATGTGCGGCCGATCGCCATGACTTCGCCGACCGACTTCATCGCAGTGGTTAGGACCGGTGAGGCGCCCGGGAATTTCTCGAAGGCGAAACGCGGGATCTTGGTGACCACGTAGTCGATCGACGGTTCGAACGAGGCGGGCGTGGCGCCCCCGGTGATGTCGTTGTCGAGTTCGTCGAGCGTGTAGCCAACCGCGAGCTTGGCGGCCACCTTGGCGATCGGAAAGCCGGTGGCCTTGGAGGCGAGCGCCGACGAGCGCGAGACACGCGGGTTCATTTCGATGACGACGAGGCGGCCGTCCTTGGGGTTGACGGCGAACTGTACGTTCGAACCGCCGGTCTCGACGCCGATCTCGCGCAAGACCGCGATCGAGGCGTTGCGCATCATCTGGTATTCCTTGTCGGTCAACGTCAGCGCCGGCGCGACGGTGATCGAATCGCCCGTGTGGACGCCCATCGGGTCGATGTTCTCGATCGAGCAGATGATGATGCAGTTGTCCGCCTTGTCGCGGATCACCTCCATCTCGTATTCCTTCCAGCCGAGCACCGACTCTTCGATCAGCACTTCGGTGGTCGGCGAAGCGTCGAGGCCGCCGCCGACGATCTCGAAGAATTCCGAGCGGTTATAGGCGATGCCGCCGCCGGTGCCGCCCATGGTGAAGGAGGGACGGATGATGGCAGGCAGGCCGACCACGTCGATCGCCTGGGCGGCGATCGCCATGGCGTGGCTGATGTAACGCTGCTTGCGGTCGGTCTCGCCGAGGTTCCACTGGTTTTCGAGCGCGTCGAGCGCCTTGTCGAGTTCGGCACCCGTCAGGCTTTCCTTTACCCGGTTGCGCTCGATCTCATGGGTCTTGCGGTCGGCATCCTTGATGTCGGTGGCGTTGGCCAGCATCGACTTCGGGGTTTCAAGCCCGATGCGGGACATCGCCTCGCGGAAGAGGGCGCGGTCCTCGGCCATGTCGATGGCGGCCGGCTTGGCGCCGATCATCTCGACATTGTAGCGGTCGAGCACGCCCATCCGCTTCAGGGAGAGCGCGGTATTCAGCGCGGTTTGGCCGCCCATGGTCGGCAGCAGCGCATCCGGCCGTTCCTTGGCGATGATCTTGGCGACGACTTCGGGCGTGATCGGCTCGACATAGGTCGCGTCGGCAAGGCCTGGATCGGTCATGATCGTCGCCGGGTTGGAGTTGACCAGGATGACCCGGTAACCTTCTTCCTTCAGCGCCTTACAGGCCTGGGTGCCGGAATAATCGAACTCGCATGCCTGGCCGATAACGATCGGACCCGCGCCGATGATGAGGATCGATTTCAAATCTTGGCGCTTGGGCATGGTGTATCTTTCCGCTTTCTTCCTGCGCGGAAAACCGGCGCGGTGTGGAATACCACCGGTCGGGTCGCGCGCGCATGTCTTTTCAGGCTAGACGCGGCTTATAGGCAAATGTTCTCCCGAACGGAACCCCATAAATCGCCAAATCGACAGGAAAACGGAGGATGACAGGAAATCCTCAAATCGACATTTTCGCTTTCGCAAACATTAAGGTTTTTCCTGGCAACATTCGCCGAACGAGGGTTTTGACGATGCAGGATGATGTCCAAAAACAGCGCCTGGCACTTTTTGCCACGACTACGGCGGCCTATGCGCTGATATGGGCGATCGTCGTGCTGACTGGTTTCCGGCTGGATTACGGGTCTCTTGGGCGGTTTATGCTTGTCCCCTTGTCCATACTGGCGGTCTTTTCTCCTTATTGCTCATGGCGGCGCATGTTTGCCCTCAGGAACAGCGTCGAGACTCTTTGCTGCGGGCTGCTTCTAATCATTCCTTCCGTGATATCGACTTATCTGGCGATTGGGGTCGGAATGCCAATGGCGGACGATCAGCTGGTCGCTATGGACGCCAAGCTGCCCATCGACTGGCGTTCCTTCATCGCCATTGTCGATGCACATGGCTGGATTGCCCACGGGCTCGGCTACGCATATCAATCCTTCGCGTTGCAGCTTCTTGGCTTGCCTATCCTGCTTTGCGTGTCCGGAAAGCCCGAGCGAGGCTACAGGATGGTGATGGCGTATGCTGCGATCTGTTTCCTATCCAGCTTTATTTCGATCTGGTATCCCGCGCTCGGAACCTACAGGATGTATGGTGTTGCCGCCGACAGCCTTCACAATATCAACGCCCATTTCGGGTATTTCTTTCTGGAGCAGTTCCATGCCGTCAGGGAGAATAGCGATTTCATTTTTTCGCTTGATCATGCCGCCGGTATTTTGACCTTTCCGTCCGTCCATGCCGCCGTTGCAGCGCTTTGTGCTTGGGCGGCATGGGAAATTCGCCTGCTGCGCTATCCCATGCTCGTCCTCAATGTCGGCATGGCGATTTCGGCTGTCTCGCACGCAAACCACTATTTCGTCGATATCATCGCCGGTATCGTGCTTGCGGTGGCCTGTATCGCAGTCGTGGGCGTGGCCACACGGAGTCCGCGCCTGGCCACCATCTCCCGAATGGCAGTCACCGCTTAACGGGAGAGGTCGCCGAACCGCGTCCGCACCGTCTCTGCATAGGTGCGGCTCACGGGAATCTCCGCGCCGTCCTTCATGATCAGCAAAAGCTTGCCGCCGTCGCGTTTCAGTGTTTCGACATGGGCATCGGCCACCCAGTGGGAACGATGCACCTGCAGGCCGGGCGTGAGCCCGAGTTCCTTCAGGGCGTCGGCGAAACGCAG
Organism: Neorhizobium sp. T6_25; assembly: GCF_002968555.1. Lineage (NCBI taxonomy): Bacteria > Pseudomonadati > Pseudomonadota > Alphaproteobacteria > Hyphomicrobiales > Rhizobiaceae > Neorhizobium > Neorhizobium sp. T6_25. The sequence goes on along the minus strand of NZ_PVBL01000008.1, from coordinate 247,550 downwards.
CAGGATCAGTTCGCGGCCACGGCTGGTGACCACCTCGGTATAGTGGTCCTGCACCGAAAGCCGCAGGAGTGCGCCGCGGTTATGGGGTTTCAGGCGGGCGAGAATTTCGGGTTCGGATGAGGGGGAAGCCGGAGGCTTCGGGGCAGAAGAAGGCGATGCGGGCGGGGCCGGGGCTGACACCTCGGCAATCTGTCGGTGCATGGCCATGTAGGTGAGCAGGCAGAAGAGGGCACAGAGCGGCAGCGCGACCAGCGCCCGTCTAAAGCCGTCGCCGATCTCGATCCAGTGGCCGAAAAACGCGAAATCGATTGCGCCGAGGGCAAAGCCGATCGGCAGGGCGGCGGTGAGCGAGCCAATCATCATGCGGCCAAGCGTATGCTCGAGGTGTTGCCGCAACAGGATTTCGGCCATGACCGAAAGACAGATGGCGATCGACCAGGTGACGGCGTGAACGATCAGCCAGTAACCCAGCCGGATACCGAGCGTCATGCGCTCGAAAGTGCCGTAGGGTCCGCTGACGACGAAGATCAGGATGACGAGCGCAAAGGTCGTCCAGAAGCGCCAGGAGCGGGTGAAGAGCTGCAATTCACGAAGCGTGGAGCTCAAAAACGGGTGATTCACGAAGTTAATCCGTTGTCTGCGCCATTCCGGTTGAGGGTGAGTCAGTCATGGCGGAAACAGGCGATCAATTCAATCGCTTGGTGATTTCGAACAGGTATTCCCCATGAACTTACAACCGCTTCTCGATGCCCCGCTTGCCGTCCAGATCCATGTCGCGGCCGTCCTGCCGGCCACCGTGCTCGGTGCCTACATCCTGATGAACGCTAAGGGCACGCCGATACACCGCCTGCTCGGCAAGATCTGGATGGCGCTGATGGTCATCACCTCGCTCTCCAGTTTCTTCATCCACGAGATCAACCTCGTCTACGGCTTCAGCCCGATCCATCTCCTGTCGGTCTTCGTGCTCGTGGCGGTGTGGCGGGCAATCAGCGCTGCGCGTGCCAAAAATATCCGGGCACACAAGGCGGCGGTCATCGGCATGTATTTCGGCGGCATCGGGATCGCCGGCCTGTTCACGCTGATCCCGGGGCGGATCATGAATGCGGTGGTTTTCTCCGGCGGCCCGAGCTGGATATTGCTTCTGACGCTCGCCGGTATCGCTGGAACACTTCTCCTTCAGCAGAGGCTGGCGCGGCGAACTTAAGAGCCGGTATCAAGAATTTCCTCGAAGCGTACCGTTCGGCGCTTTGCTGTCATGGACAGGGCCGGCTTACGGGACTAGATGTGCGTCCAAGACACTTGCAGCAACGGCCATCCGCGATGACGACCGCTTGCGCGGAGGAAATTCCATGGCCGATGCAACATCCAAACCCGTTTCCGCAACTGCCGCCGAAGTGACGGTGCTGCCGATCATCCTGGCGGTCAGCTTCTGCCATATGCTGAACGACATCATGCAGTCGATGATCGCGGCGATCTATCCGATGCTGAAGACGGATTATGCCCTCGATTTCTGGCAGATCGGCATCCTGACGCTCGCATTCCAGTGCACGGCCTCGCTGTTGCAGCCAGTGATCGGCATCATCACCGACAAGAAACCTTTTCCCTATTCGCTGCCGGTTGGCATGGGCTCGACCTTCATCGGCCTCTTCATGCTGGCGGCTGCCCAGTCGTATGTGATGCTGGTCGTCGCGGCATCGCTGATCGGCATCGGATCGGCGGTCTTTCACCCGGAATCGTCGCGGGTCGCGCGGCTGGCGTCCGGCGGCCGCTACGGCTTTGCGCAGTCGGTCTTCCAGGTCGGCGGCAATTTCGGCCAGTCGATCGGGCCGCTGCTCGCCGCCTTCATCATCGTGCCGAACGGGCAGGGGAGCGTCGCCTGGTTCTCGGGCATCGCGCTGCTCGGCATCGTCATCCTGTCGTGGGTGGCACGCTGGTACAAGGCGCATATGCTTGCCAACAAGGGCCGCAAGCGCGTGCTGAACGCGCACAACCTCTCCAGGCGCACGGTCACCATCGCCCTCATCGTGCTGGCGCTTCTGACCTTTTCCAAGAATGCCTACATGGCGTCGATCGGCAGCTATTATACGTTCTTCGTCATCGAGCGTTTCCAGGTGACGGTGCAGCAGTCGCAGATCATGCTCTTCATCTTCCTCGGCGCCGTGGCACTAGGCACCGTCATCGGCGGACCGATCGGCGACCGGTTCGGCTCGAAGGTAGTGATCTGGTTCTCGATCCTTGGCGTGCTACCGTTCACGCTTGCCATGCCGTTTGCCAACCTGCCGGTAACGATCGCGCTTTCGGGCATTATTGGCTTCATCATGGCATCGTCCTTCCCGGCGATCGTCGTCATGGCGCAGGAACTGGTGCCGGGCAGGGTCGGCATGATCGCCGGCATCTTCTTCGGGATCGCCTTCGGTATCGGGGGTATCGCCGCGGCGGTACTCGGCGTCTTCGCCGACCGGTACGGCATCGGCTTCGTCTACAATGTCTGCGCCTTCCTGCCGGCCCTCGGGTTGCTCACGGTTTTCCTGCCGGGCAAGAAGGCTCTGCGGGTCGCCTGAGAACGAATCTTCGGCTATGTGATGCTGGACGGATCGCTTTTGCGGCCGCCAGCGTTATATCGCCCGACAGGCGTGATGTCGCCGAAGAGGAGTGAGCGAAAATGGAATGGAAAGGCCGTCGGCAATCGGACAACGTCGAGGACCAGCGTGGCGCTTCCATGGGCGGCAGTCCGCTCGGTCGCGGCGGCTTGCGCATTCCGATCGGTGGCGGTGGCCGCCGCGGGGGCGGGCTCGGCATCGGCGGGATCATCGTCATCCTGATCATCTGCTGGATCACCGGCATCAATCCGCTTTCGCTGCTGTCAGGCGAACTGGGCATGGACGGTTCGGGATTCGAGCAGCAGCAGACGACCGGCGACCGCACGCCGGCCACCGACGAGACGACGGCGTTCGTGCGCACGGTGCTTGCCGAGACGGAAGATACCTGGAACGGCATATTCCAGGCCAACGGTCAGCAATATCAGGAGCCGGTGCTGGTGCTGTTTTCCGGCCAGGTGAACTCGGCTTGCGGATTTGCGTCTTCCGCGACCGGGCCGTTCTATTGCCCCGGCGACCACAAGCTTTACCTCGACACCAATTTCTTCAAGGAACTCGAACAGCGCTTCGAGGCGGCCGGCGATTTTGCCGAGGCCTATGTGATCGCCCACGAGGTCGGCCACCACGTGCAGAACCTGCTCGGTATCCTGCCGAAGTTCAACCAGGCCCGCCAGCGGATGAGCGAAGCGGACGCCAACCGCATGTCGGTGCGCGTCGAGTTGCAGGCTGACTGCTTTGCCGGCGTGTGGGGCAAGTTCACTCAGCAGAAGGGTATTCTCGACACAGGCGATCTAGAAGAGGCCCTCAACGCCGCCCAGCAGATCGGCGACGATACGCTGCAGAAGCGCAGCCAGGGTTATGTCGTGCCGGAAAGCTTCAACCACGGCACTTCGGCGCAGCGCGCGCGCTGGTTCAAGCGCGGGTTCGATACCGGCGACATGAAGGCCTGCGATACGTTCTCGGGGAATGTCTGAGGATTTGGCCCGAATGTGCGACAGAGGGGGCATCGCTAGGTGCCCTCTCTGTCCCCTCAATAATTCCCAGTTGGGGACACAGCGTAACTCGCCACTGCGTGCGGCCTACTTGTACATCCCCTCGCGCAGATTGATCCCGTATTCCGCATAGGCCTTCAGGGCACACAGCATCTGCGACCAGCCCTGGCAGTTGCCGTAGGAGGCTTCGAGCCCGCCCTTCGTCTCGCGCCAGCCTTCTTCGGCGATGGTCACCAGTGTACGACCATCCTCCAGCGGTTCGAAGGTCATGGTGACGGTCGTCTTGTAATCGGCCGGCGCGACATTTTCCGGCCCCTGCTCGGCGGCATTGCCTTCGGTCGCATCCCAGCGCAGCACGATCTTCCTGTTCTTCTCCACCTCGACGACCTCCACCGGAAAGGCGCCGGGAAAATCGGCGAAATCCCACGTGACGACGGTGCCGGTCTCCAGCCGGCCATTGGCGCCACCCGTCGTAAAATAACCCGACAGTTTTTTCGGATCGGCGACGGCCTCGAACACTTCCTCGACCGGTTTTGAAATCCGGCCGGATACCTTGAATTTCAGTTCCATGATCCTTCTCCCTTGTTTCTCTCCCTATCATGTTATAAAAACATAACATGTCAAGCGGTGAAAAAAACGACCTTATTTTCAAGGCCCTGGCGGCTCCGGTTCGCAGGGAGATTCTCGACGAGCTGAAGGATCGGCCGCTGACGACGGGCGATCTCTGCGCCCGGTTTCCAAGGCTCGACCGCTGCACGGTGATGCAGCATCTGAAGGTTCTGGAAGCGGCCGAGCTCGTGCTGGTGAAGCGCGAGGGCAGGGAGCGCTGGAACCACCTCAATCCGCTGCCGATCAAGGCGATCCACGACCGCTGGATCGGCGCCTATGCGGCGCGTGCGGTCGACATGCTCGACCGGATGAAACGGGATCTGGAAGACTAGCGGATCAGGAGAGCGGTGCCATAAAGCCCGAGGGCGAAAACGGTATGGGCGGCGAAATTGAGGAGGCGCACTTTGTTCGGCCTCGGCGTTTTCGAGGCGGCCCAGCCGAGACCGAGGCCCGGCTGCATCAGGAACCATCCGGCGCCGATGGTGACGATGCCGAAGATCCAGGCGGGAATGAAGGCCGGGGCGGCGAACCAGTTCGGCCCCATGATCAGGGCGAGGATGACCCCGTAGAGAAGACCGACGGCATAATGGCCGGCCCAGCCGAGCGCCAGTTCATGTTCGTAGGGTTCAGCCGCCGCGATGCTGTCGTGAAAGGCTTTTCCCCGCCCCAGGTGCCAGAACCAACGACCGGCCGGCGCCCAGTTGGCCTTGGGCTGGCCAAAAACCTTGTTGAGGACGATCGCCCAGAGATCCATCAGGATGGTTGCGCCAAGGCCGATGAGGATGCCGCGCCAGAGAAGTTCGATCATGAGAGAAGTCTGCCGGAGAGAGGGAGGTCACCTTCAATCTCTATGGGCTCCGGTTTGGGCTGTCGAGACCTTCCGGCCTTCCGGGCGGGGAAACATCCTATCGGCAGGTGCGCCCGACACCGAGATCGCCTAGCCGGCGGAATGATGCGCGACGGTTGTGCCTTTCATCAAAAACTTTGAAATGTTCACGTATTGTTTCGATTTTCTTTTGCCGTTATGTAAGCACCCGGCGAGTTGATCGTCTTTCCAGAAAACACCATTACTAGAGAGACATTTTTAATGCTCGACCCGAAATTTGTGCGCCGCGGCCTTTTCCTCGTCTTCATGATCCTTTTCCTCGATGTCATCGGGATCGCGATCATCATGCCTGTGCTGCCGGCCTTCCTGCGCGAACTGACCGGCGACGACCTGAGTGCGGCGGCGGTCGATGGTGGCTGGCTGCTGCTCATCTATTCCGCCATGCAGTTCCTGTTTGCGCCGTTGCTTGGCAACCTCAGCGACCGTTTCGGCCGGCGGCCGATCCTGCTCGCTTCGGTCCTCACCTTCGCGCTCGACAACCTGATCTGCGCGGCAGCCACCAGTTTCTGGATGCTGTTCGTCGGTCGCGTCCTCGCCGGCATTTCCGGCGGCAGTTTTGCCACCTGCTCGGCTTACATTGCCGACATCAGCAACGACGAGAACCGCGCCAAGAATTTTGGCCTGATCGGCATCGCTTTCGGCGTCGGTTTCACGGTCGGGCCGGTGATCGGCGGGCTGCTCGGCGAGCTCGGACCGCGCGTGCCGTTCCTCGGCGCGGGTCTGTTGTCGCTTGCCAACTTCGCGGCCTCGTGGTTCCTGCTGCCGGAAACTCTGGACAAGGCGAACCGACGCAAGTTCGAGCTGAAGCGCGCCAATCCGCTGGGCGCTCTCCGCCAGATGCGCCACTATCCGGGCATCGGCTGGGTCATGCTGGTGATGTTCCTCTATTGGCTGGCGCATGCGGTCTATCCGTCGGTCTGGTCCTTCGTGTCGGCCTATCGCTACGGCTGGAGCGAGGGGCAGATCGGCCTGTCGCTCGGGCTGTTCGGCATCTGCGCCGCCTTTGTCATGGGGTTCATCCTGCCGAAACTGGTGCCGGTGCTCGGGGAATGGAGGACCGCGGTGCTCGGGCTTTGTTTCTCCTGCCTCGGCCTCACCGGTTATGCCTTCGCGTGGCAGGGGTGGGTCGTTTACGCCGTCATCCTCGTCACGACGATCGAGAACGTCGCCGACCCGGCGCTCCGCAGCATTGCCTCGGCCAAGGTGCCGCCGTCGGCGCAAGGGGAGCTGCAGGGCGCGATGACAAGCCTCACCAGCCTGACGACGATCGTCGGCCCGGCGATCTTCACGCTGCTGTTCAGCGCGTTTACCGGAGAGAATGCAACAATGGAGTTCGCAGGGGCGCCATACATGATGGCGGCGATTTTCATGGCTTGTGCCATTCTGGTGTTTTTGACCCGGATTTCACGAAAGACGGCCGCGGGGCCGCTTGAAGCCGAGCTTACGCATCAGATTTCTTGAAGAGACGTCCAAAACTTCTGCAGAATCGCCTGTAAGTGTTGCCGCACGGATGATGCTCCTCTATAGGCTGCATCATCCGCCGCTCGCCAGTTTCTGGAAGCGGCTTTTTTCGTCCGCGGAGGAGTGTCATGTCGAGCCTTTCCACCACCATGGCTGTGACGACGACGGACAATTCCTGGTCCGCGCACATGCGCGCGACATTTGCGCTTGGCGTTCCCTTCGTCGGTGCACAGCTTGCCCAGATGGCGATCAACACGACCGACGTCATCATGGTCGGCTGGCTCGGCACGACCGAACTTGCGGCCGTGGTTCTCGGAAGCCAGATGTTCTTCATCGTCTTCATCTTCGGTTCGGGATTTGCCGGCGCTGTCGTGCCGATGGTCGCCCAGGCGCTCGGCCGAGGTGACGAGGCCTCGGTGCGCCGCTCCGTGCGTATGGGGATGTGGGTGGTGATCGCCTACGGTGTCCTTACCGCTCCGCTTCTATGGTTCTCGCAACCGATCCTGATCGGGCTTGGCCAGGATCCGGAGATCGCCGGGATGGCGCAGGGTTATCTGCGCGTCATCCAATGGGGTATTTTTCCGAATCTGATCCTCATGGCGATGCGGGCGTTCCTGAGCGGTCTTGAGCGCGGCGGCATCATCCTCTACGTGACACTTGGCATGTTCGTCACCAATGCGGTGATGAACTACGCCTTCATCTTTGGCAATTTCGGCGCTCCCGCCTGGGGGCTCGAAGGGGCCGCGTTCGCCTCGATGTTTTCCGCAACCTTCGGTTGCCTTTTGTCGATCGTCTATGTCGAGGCCAGGGCCGAGACGCGCGCCTACGAGCTTTTCGTTCGCTTCTGGCGAGCGGACTGGGTTGCGTTCCGGGAGGTCATCGGCCTCGGGCTGCCGATCAGCTTTACGATCCTTGCCGAAACCAGCCTGTTTGCCGCGGCCTCGCTGCTGATGGGAATGATCGGCAAGGTGGAGCTCGCCGCGCACGGCATAGCGTTGCAGCTTGCCGCGATCGCCTTCATGATCCCCCTCGGCCTCTCCCAGGTCGCTACCGTGCGCGTCGGGCTTGCCTATGGGCGAGGGGACCATCTCGGGGTCCGACGGGCGGCCGTGTCGATCCTGCTGATCAGTATCTGCTTCACATTGACGGGCAGCGTGCTCTTCGCGCTCTTCCCGCATGAACTCGGTTCGCTCTTCGTGGATATCCGCAAGCCCGATGCGCAGATGCTGCTCGGCCTTGCCGCACCGCTTGTGATCATCGGCGGGGCGTTCCAGGTGGTCGACGGGCTGCAGGCGGTCGGAGCCGGCCTGTTGCGCGGGCTCAAGGATACCAGAGTGCCGATGGTGCTGGCGCTGATCGCCTATTGGCCGATCGGTTTCTCCTGCGCCTGGGTTTTCGCATTCCCGCTCGGCTTTCGCGGCGAGGGCGTCTGGTTCGGCTTCGTCACCGGCCTCGCAGCGGCCGCAGTTCTGCTTTGCGGTCGCTTCTGGCTGCTGGTGAGACGCCAGGCCAGGACGACCCGCTGAAGAGCCAGCGGGCTGTCTTTGTTGGTCAGGCCGGTTCGAGCTCTTGTAAAACCGCCCTGTGGTAGAAGCCGACATTGGTCTCCACGCCGAGGCGTCGGCTCAACGCCTGCCGATCGATGCCTGCCGCCTCATCGGATTTCGCGACTGCAGCAATGACCGGCTGAAGAGCGTGCTCGCCCTCGAACTGGAGGATGGTGATGACGTTGAACAGTCCGGCAATGGAAGCCTGTTCCAGGATCAGGTCGTCGACGAAGCCCGGTTGGGCGCGGATAACCTCATGCGTCCTGTGAACCAGTGCCATGAATTCTTCGCGCCCTTCGACCGGGACCGCAAACCTGTTGACGCGAAAAATGCGTCGATTCTGTATTTCGCTCATAAGAAAAACCCCTGCTCGATCTTGAACAGGGGTGTTTATGGGACCTCAACCAAAGTTGAGGTCAATAGGGTCGCTGGTTTTTTTCAAGGCGCCGAAATCAGCGTTCCGCCAGGGCAGGTTCGCCCTTCTTTTCGCGCACCATGTTGATGAAGCGACGGAAGAGGTAGTGGCTGTCCTGCGGGCCGGGCGAGGCTTCCGGGTGATGCTGGACCGAAAAGACCTGCTTGCCGGTGACGCGCAGGCCGCAATTGCTGCCGTCGAAGAGCGAAATGTGAGTCTCCTCAACGCCTTGCGGCAGAGACTTCGAATCGACCGCAAAGCCGTGGTTCATCGAGACGATCTCCACCTTGCCGGTCGTGTGATCCTTGACCGGATGGTTGGCGCCGTGATGGCCCTGGTGCATCTTCTCGGTCTTGGCGCCGAGCGCCAGGCCGAGCATCTGGTGGCCGAGGCAGATGCCGAAGGTCGGAATATCCGTCTCGATGACGTCCCTGATGACCGGTACGGCATATTCGCCGGTCGCGGCCGGGTCGCCCGGGCCGTTCGACAGGAAGATGCCATCCGGCTTCAGCGCCATGATGTCTTCGGCCGAAGTCTGGGCGGGGACTACCGTCACCTTGCAGTCGAGGCCGGCAAAAAGGCGCAGGATGTTGCGCTTCACGCCGTAATCGACGCAGACGATATGGTATTTCGCGTCTTCGGGCTGCAGTTCGCCGTAGCCTTCGTTCCAGACCCAGGGTTTCTGGCTCCACGGCGAGGATTGGCCGGATGTCGCCTCCTTAGCGAGGTCGAGGCCTTCGAGGCCGCTCCAGGCCCGAGCTTCGGCCTTCAGGGCCTCGATGTCGAAGACGCCGTTCGGGTCGTGGGCGATGACGGCATTCGGGGCGCCGTTCTGGCGGATCCAGGCGGTCAGCGCGCGGGTGTCGATGCCGGAGAGGCCGATGATGCCGCGGGCCTTCAGCCAACCGTCGAGATCCTTGCCGGCGCGATAGTTGGAGGGCTCGGTGATGTCGGCCTTGAAGATCGTGCCGACCGCGCCGCGCCTTGCTGCCGGCGTCAGGTCCTCGACGTCTTCCTCGTTTGTGCCGATGTTGCCGATATGCGGGAAGGTGAAGGTGACGATCTGGCCGAGATAGGAGGGGTCGGTCAGGATTTCCTGGTAGCCGGTCAGCGCGGTGTTGAACACCACTTCGGCTGGCACCTTGCCGGTCGCGCCGATGCCGGTTCCTTCGATTACGGTGCCGTCGGCCAGAACGAGCAATGCGGTGGGTTTCTTGATTGTCCAGGGGGCGGTCGCGGTCATATCCATCCTTCTGCCTCACCGGTCCCGTCCCTTGAAGAGACAGGCTGCGAGGGCCATCTATGGTCGTGAGAGACGGGCGCGCGGAAATCCCGGCGCAAGCCCAAACCTCTAAATCTCGTGCAGGTGCCGGAAAATAGACAAAGCGGACGAGGTGGTCAATCTCGCCGCTCAAGAATTCCACGAGGATTATAGCCTATGGGATTCAACGGTTTGGGTGATTTGATTTGATCGGCCCGGACCTGTCGTCTATGACAACGGTGTGAATGCCAAGGAAAAGCCACAATTCACCATGCCTGCGGCCGGCTTTTTCCCAAGGAGAAAAAACGATGATGCGCGACAAGCTTTCCGATGCGCTCAAGGAATCCATGAAGGCCAAGGACACCCGCCGGCTTTCGACCGTGCGGCTGATCCAGACCGCGATCAAGGATCGCGACATCGCCAATCGCGGTCTCGGCAAGGATCCGGTCAGCGATGACGACATCCTGCAGATCCTGCAGAAGATGGTGAAGCAGCGCGAGGAATCGGCAAAGATCTACCAGGATGCCGGACGCGCCGAACTTGCGACGCAGGAGCGCGAGGAAATCGACGTCATCAAGGGGTTCATGCCGGAGCAGCTTTCCGAAGAGAAAGTCCGCGAATTCTGCCAGGCCGCGATCAGCGAGACCAGCGCGCAGGGCCTGCGTGACATGGGCAAGGTCATGGGCGTGCTGAAGGAAAAGCATCCGGGCCAGATGGACTTCGCCAAGGCTTCAGGCCTGGTGAAAGAGCTTTTGAAATAAGCGGCCTTTTTTGAGGCCGGTCAACGAAAGGCGGGAATCCGGTGACCGGGTTCCCGCCTTTTTGCTCTTCTGGATGCCGCCGACCGACTGCGGACTTGCCGCCGGCGAGACGGTACGATTCCTATTTGTTACGGCGCTTCTGTTCGCGCATATAGTGTCTGAGCACCGCGTTGATGCGGGTCTGGTATCCTTTGCCTGTCGACTTGAAGAAATCGATGACGTCCTCATCGACACGGAGGGAGATGGACTTCTTGGGCTTCGGCACGACAAGCGTCGCCTTGGACCAGTCGATATCCTTGAACTCCGCCCAATCGGGATCGTCCGCGATCGCGCGGTCGATATCCTCGTCGGTCATGGCGTCGACGCGCGCCCAGTCGGTCTTGCTTTCGCCTCTCGCGATTATTGCGTCGATGTCTTCAGCCGAATATCTGACGATACGCTCTTTGCTCATGTTTGCTCGCAGTTCTGGCGGAAATGATCCTGCAGACCTCGCCGCGCATCGTGTAGACTACGGCGATCATGCGTTGCTGCTCGGGACATATGGCCAATGTCCGGATTTCTCCGTTTCGTTGGGCCTCAATCTCTATATGGGGCCACTTCAACGCTTTTGCCGCGTCCGGAAAGTCTATCCCATGTTTCTGAAAGTTGGTCTGCCTTTTGGCTTCATCCCACTCAAAGAATGGGAATGGTCTTTCCGCCTTGATCATGGTGACCCGTTTCTGAGATGTCGCAAGGGGAAATAACCATGGGGCGGCCTCCTGATCTGGTGTGGCACAGCGTAACTACGATTTGTATATACACGAACGTTGCCAGTCAAGCCTGTGAATAGCGGGCAGCGTTTGTCTTGATGGTAGCGTTCCTTCCCACCCGTGCTTATATGGGAGAGCCAAGGCAGAGGTAGAAATGCGCTTTTCCAACAATTTTCTCGACGAGATCCGCGACCGCGTGCCGATATCGGCCGTCGTCGGCCGTCGGGTGACGTGGGATCGCAAGAAGACCAACGTGTCGCGCGGCGACTATTGGGCATGCTGCCCTTTCCATGGCGAGAAGAGCCCGAGCTTTCATTGCGAGGACCGCAAGGGCAGGTACCACTGCTTCGGCTGCGGTGTTTCGGGCGACCATTTCCGGTTCCTGACCGATCTCGAAGGGCAGAGTTTTCCGGAAGCCGTGCAGACGGTCGCCGATATGGCCGGCATCGCCATGCCGCAACCGGACCCTCAGGCCGTGAAGCGCGAGAAGGAACGCACGACGCTGCTCGACGTCATGGAGCTGGCGACGCAGTTCTTCCAGGACCAGCTCCAGAGCGCCGTCGGGGCAAAGGCGCGCGCCTATTTGCGCGACCGCGGGCTGACCGGCCGCACCATCGAGACCTTCCGTCTCGGTTACGCACCGGAAAGCCGCAATGCGCTGAAGGAACATCTCGCGGGCAAAGGGGTGCCCAAGGACCAGATCGAGGCTTGCGGCCTGGTGGTGCACGGGGAGGGGATCGCGGTCTCCTACGACCGCTTTCGCGACCGCATCATGTTTCCAATCCTGTCGTCGCGGGAAAAGGTGATCGCGTTCGGCGGCCGCGCCATGGCGCCGGATGCCCCGGCGAAATACCTGAACTCCAACGAGACCGAGCTCTTCCACAAGGGCCAGGTGCTCTACAATTTTTCGCGCGCCAGGCGGGCTCAGGGTGTCGGCAAGCCGGGGCAGGGCGAGGGCACGATCATCGCCGTCGAAGGTTACATGGACGTCATCGCGCTGCATCAGGCGGGCGTCGAGAATGCCGTGGCACCACTCGGGACCGCGCTCACCGAAAACCAACTCGAGCTTCTCTGGCGGATGACCTCGCAGCCGGTGCTCTGTTTCGACGGCGACGGTGCGGGCCTCAGGGCCGCGAGCCGTGCCGCCGATCTGGCGCTTCCGTTCCTGAAGCCCGGAAGATCGGTGCGTTTCGCGCTTTTGCCCGACGGCAAGGATCCGGACGATCTCGTCCGCCATGAGGGCCGCGCGCCGTTCGACAAGGTGCTCAACGAAGCGAAGCCGCTGGTGGAGATGATCTGGCAGCGCGAGGCGTCGTCGGCAAGTTTCGATACGCCGGAAAAACGCGCCGAACTGGAGGCGCGGCTGAAGCAGATCGTTTCCGTCATCGCCGACGAAAACGTGCGCCGCCATTACCAGCAGGCTATCCGCGATCGGCTGAACAGTTTTTTCGCGCCGGCTCCGCGCGGCGGCGGCGACCGGCGCCAGAATTTTCAGCGCGGTTCGGGCGGTGGCAGGCCAGGCCAGGGCGGCCCGCCGCAGGGACCGCGTGCCGCAGGACGGGCTGCCGGCGTTTCGGACAGGCTCGCGCGCTCCGGCCTTGTGCGCGGTTACCGCGACCTGCCGGCGCTTCGCGAAAGCGTGCTGGCGCTCACCATCGTCAATCATCCCCAGCTTCTGCTGGAGGAATATGACGAGATCGCCGCGATCGATTTCGAGAACCGCGACCTGCAGCGCTTCTGGTCGGCGATGCTGCCGGCAGCTGCGACAGCGGGCGCCAGCCTTTCGCGCGAATACCTGATGCAGAGGCTTGCCGGCGAGGGGTTCGACATGATGCTGAAGTCCCTGGACCAGCAGGTGCGTAACGCGCGGCTCTGGACTGCGACCGAGATCGCCGCGCTGGAAGATGCGCGTGAGGGCTATCGGCAGGCGCTGTCGCTGCATAAGCGCACCAAGGCGCTCAGGCTCCAGAAAATCGAACTGGAGCGGGAAATCGCCGAAACGACCGAAGCGGGCGATGCGGGTGAGATCGAGCCGCTGCTGCGGGCGCTGTCCGAAGTCCAGCTCGAAATTCTCCGGATGGAAAACCAGGAAGCGATCATCGACGGGTTCGGGGTGCTTTCCGGTCGGGTGAAAGGGGCCGCCGTCAGCCATGGCTGAGGGGCATGCCGCTTGGAAGTCCCGCCCCTTGCCGAATGATGGCGTGGCCCTATTGTATCGGCGTTGAGTCGGCTGAGTGGGGAGCTTGATGCAGATTTCGGGAAGTTGTCATTGCGGCAAGATAGCCTTCGAGGCGGAGGGCGAGTTCGGCACCGCGATGGAATGCAACTGTTCCTTCTGCCGGCGGAAGGGCGTGCTGCTGGCTTTCGTCCCACGCAGCCAGTTCCAGCTCGCGACACCGCGGGAGAACCTTTCCTCCTACCAGTTCAACAAGCATGTGATCACACACTACTTCTGCGCCAGTTGCGGTGTCGCGCCGTTCAGCGAGGCGACGATGCCGAATGGTACGGAGATGGCGGCGATTAATCTGAGATGCGTGCCGGAAATCGACATTGCCACGCTGACGGTAACCCAGTATGACGGTGCTTCCCGCTAGGGAATATGCCGGACGAAAAGCATAAGCCTTTATGTCTACGCAAACCCTTGTCTTTCAGGGCCTACCGCCTACATATCGGTTAAATCTGGTGAGCGTACCCCTATTAGACCCCCTTAAAGGGCGTATTTTTGACATTTCCTGGGTATGACCTACGGAAATGCTTGACGGGGCGTTAATTTGTGGGAATCACCATTTCAAGGCAAAATAGGCGGAGTGGGTCAATAGCACCGAACATGACCGGTGATCCTCTGGTAGGACGGTCCTGAGTCAAAAACGGCCGCCGAATGGTAATCGGGAATTAAAGGTCATTCCGTTACGTGTTGGACAGTGATTCGCGACTAAGGCGGTCAACCCCGTCTTCAGCCGGTGGCCACGAAGCGCGGCGAAAGTAGCGTTCAGGGAAAGCGACGAAATACATGGCAACAAAAGTCAAAGAAAACGAAGAAGCAGAGAACGAACGCGAAGGCTCGCACGACGGTCCGCTTCTCGACCTTTCTGACGACGCCGTCAAGAAGATGATCAAAGCCGCAAAGAAGCGCGGCTATGTCACCATGGACGAGTTGAACTCGGTGCTGCCGTCGGAGGAAGTCACCTCCGAGCAGATCGAAGACACGATGGCGATGCTGTCGGACATGGGCATCAACGTCGTCGAAGACGAAGAGGCGGAAGAAACCACCGCCAGCGACGACGATGCTGACGGCGACAGCGACGACAATGAGAGCGAAGGCGGCGAAATCGCCACCACCTCCAGCACTGCGCTCGCGACTGCGAAGAAGAAAGAGCCGACCGACCGTACCGACGACCCGGTGCGCATGTATCTGCGCGAAATGGGCTCCGTCGAGCTTCTTTCGCGCGAAGGCGAAATTGCGATCGCCAAGCGCATCGAAGCCGGCCGCGAAACGATGATCGCCGGGCTCTGTGAGAGCCCGCTGACCTTCCAGGCGCTGATCATCTGGCGTGACGAACTGAACGAAGGTACCACCCTGCTTCGCGAGATCATCGATCTCGAAACGACCTATTCCGGTCCCGAAGCCAAGGCTGCGCCGCAGTTCCAGAGCCCGGAAAAGATCGAGGCCGACCGCAAGGCCGCCGAGGAGAAGGAAAAGACCCGCAAGGCTCGTTTCTCCGCTGCCAACGACGACGACATCACCGCTGTCGGCGGCGAAGGCATGAACCTCGAGGAAGAGGAAGAGGACGACGACGAGTCGAGCCTTTCTCTTGCCGCGATGGAAGCCGAGCTGCGTCCGCAGGTCATGGAAACGCTCGATACGATTGCGGACACCTACAAGAAGCTGCGCAAGCTGCAGGACCAGCAGGTCGAGCAGCGTCTGGCAGCAACCGGGACGCTGTCGTCCGCCCAGGAGCGTCGCTACAAGGAGCTCAAGGACGAGCTGATCACCGCGGTGAAGTCGCTGTCGCTCAACCAGAATCGCGTCGATTCTCTGGTCGAGCAGCTCTACGACATCTCCAAGCGCCTGATGCAGAACGAGGGCCGCCTGTTGCGCCTCGCCGAATCCTACGGCGTCAAGCGTGACTCGTTCCTCGAACAGTACCAGGGGGCCGAGCTCGATCCGAACTGGATGAAGTCGATCGCCAATCTGGCCGCCCGCGGCTGGAAGGAGTTCGCGCGTGCCGAGAACACCACGATCCGCGACATCCGCCAGGAAATCCAGAACCTTGCGACGGAGACCGGCATCTCGATCGCCGAATTCCGACGGATCGTGTCGATGGTCCAGAAGGGCGAGCGCGAAGCGCGCATCGCCAAGAAGGAAATGGTCGAAGCGAACCTTCGCCTCGTCATCTCGATCGCCAAGAAGTACACGAACCGCGGCCTGCAGTTCCTCGACCTCATTCAGGAAGGCAATATCGGCCTGATGAAGGCGGTCGACAAGTTCGAATACCGCCGCGGTTACAAGTTCTCGACCTATGCCACATGGTGGATCCGGCAGGCGATCACCCGTTCGATCGCCGACCAGGCCCGCACGATCCGCATTCCGGTGCACATGATCGAGACGATCAACAAGATCGTCCGCACATCGCGCCAGATGCTGCACGAGATCGGCCGCGAGCCGACCCCGGAAGAACTGGCCGAAAAGCTCGCCATGCCGCTCGAAAAGGTCCGCAAGGTCCTGAAGATCGCCAAGGAGCCGATCTCGCTCGAAACCCCGGTGGGCGACGAAGAAGATAGCCACCTCGGCGACTTCATCGAGGACAAGAACGCGCTTCTGCCGATCGATGCGGCCATCCAGGCGAACCTGCGCGAAACGACGACCCGCGTCCTCGCCTCGCTCACGCCGCGTGAAGAACGCGTGTTGCGCATGCGCTTCGGCATCGGCATGAACACCGACCACACGCTCGAAGAAGTCGGCCAGCAGTTCTCGGTTACCCGCGAACGTATCCGCCAGATCGAAGCGAAGGCGCTGCGCAAGCTGAAGCACCCGAGCCGTAGCCGCAAGCTGCGGAGCTTCCTGGACAGCTAGCGGTCTCAGCGGTTGGAAAATCAGAGACCCGGTTTGCGAGAGCAGGCCGGGTTTTTTTGTTGTCAAAGAAGGAGGCTGCTTCCGCTCAACTCTTTTGCTGCGATGGCAAAGCGCTTGTCCAGCGTTACGATCGTGGCGTCGGCTTCCATTGCCACGGCGAGATGCAAAGCGTCACCGGAGCGAAGGCCGAGATCGTGAAGGTCGGTATAATTGGCTGCAGTTTGAAAGTGCGCTCTTGATACGGGAAGGATTTCAAATGAGGTTTCCGCCATGATCCGGAATTCCGAGAGCGCTGCAAGATGCTTAGGCGCAGAGAGGCTGCCCGCTCGCCTTTTCAGGGAGAGAGCGGACGATATTTCCGTGATGGTCCAGTCGCTGATGAGGAAAGGCAGAGCTTTCTGAGCTGCGAACCAGCTGTCGACCCGATCGACCGATGCCTCGTTGGAAAGCAATGCCACGATGGCGGAAGTATCGATGTAGAACATCAATATCTTTCGTCATCTCGCATCCGACGCACGAAGGTACCTGCGTCTTCGTCTTGCGGTGGCATTCCTTCCCTCAGAACTCGAAGCCGTTCAAAATCGATCGGCTGCTTTCTCGGCCATGGAGGCGCAAGCTGCGCGACTGCCAGTCCATCGCGTGTAATCTCAACCGTCTCGCCTTGGGCGACGCGGTCAATCAATTCGCCGAGTTTTTCTTTTGCTTCCGCCAGAGTGATCGCAGTCATCGTGATCTCCTGATCATTCCCTGCAAATATACGTCCGAAGCGTCGTTTCCGCAATCAATGCCCGACCGAGCTTGAAAACACGTTGACTACCACCACGCCGGAGATGATCAGGCCGAGGCCGATCATCGCGGCGGTGTCGAGGGTCTGGCGGAATAGGATCAGGCCGACGGCCGAGATCAGCACGATGCCGAGGCCGCTCCAGATCGCGTAGGCGATGCCGACCGGCAGCGTGCGCAATGCGATCGACAGGAGATAGAAGGCGATACCATAGCACAGCCCCATCAGGATGGTCGGCAGGGCGCGGGTGAACTGCTGGCTCTGCTGCAGGAAAGTCGTGCCGATGACTTCCAGCACGATTGCACCGGCAAGCGAGCCGTAGGTGAGGATCGCGGGGTTCATTTCGTTACTCTTGTTTCGTGAGGTTATGGAGCTTGTAGCGGAGTTCGGAGAGTTCTTCTGCCGGTAGTCCGTCCGATTCCACGAGATTGGCGAGCCAGATGCCGTCCGCGGCGTAACGTGCGAGCTTGAAGGCCGGATGACCGTCAGTCTGCGCATGACGCTGCAGCCGATCGCGCATCCATTCCGACCAGAGCTGCCTGAGCCGCGGATCGGTCATGCAGGAGATCGACAGTGCCGCCCAGGGGCTTTCAGGTCCATCGCGTGTCACCTGGAAGAAGGCGTCGACATAGGCGCGCGTGAACCTGCCCCGATCGGTTTCGTCCTCGCTCATCAGCCGGTCGATTTCCATATCGAGCTTGCCGAGCAGGTCTTCGAAGACGGCTTCGATCAGTGCCTGCTTGCTGCGGAAATGATGCAGCAACCCGCCCTTGGTGACGGAGGCCGCATCGGCCACAGCCTGCAGGGTGAGGCTGGCGAGACCTTCATCAACGGCGCATCGCGCCGCATGATCCAGGAGGGATCGCCGCACGTGGTCTGGCTGTTTCCCGCGTCTGTGAGCTTTCGACATATTGTAAACATACCGTATGGTCGGTTTGTTTGCAACGGTAAACTCCTTACGAGTCCCATGGGAGAGAGGCGGCAGCGCAAATCGCTCCCGAAAGCTGGATTTTGCGCTGTTTTGATCACTCGGGGACTCGATCCGGCCGGCTTTCCATCTTACATCCGCTGCCATGACGGATTTATCTGGAAAGCCGCGCGGCGACATAAGATGGGGTATTCCTGCCTCCATCCTGGTGCATGTCGTTTTTGCGGCGGCCCTTTTCTTCCATCTGCCGGTCGAACAATCCGAGCCGCAGAAGGAGGAGACCGTCCAGGTTGAAATCGTGCCTCCGCCGGAAGAGCCGGAAAAACCGAAACCTGAGGAAAAGAAGGCCGAGGAAAAGAAGCCGGAAGAGGCGAAACCGGAGGAGACGAAACCTCCGGAACCTGCAAAACAGGAAGAGGCCAAGAAGGCGGAGCCACCCCCGCCACCGCCCGAGCCGCCGAAGCAGGAGGAGGCGAAAAAGGCGGAGCCGCCGCCTCCGCCGGCGCCTGAGGAAAAGCCCGCCGAGCCGCCGCCCACCGAGGAGGCCAAGAAGCAGCCTTTGCCGGTTCTGCGCCCCGTCTTCGAATTCGGCGAGAAGGATGCCGGGCCGAAGAAATCTCTGACCGGCAATGCATCGAAGGAAACGACCAACCCGCCCGCCGACAGCAAGGCGAATGCGGAGGCCGTCGAACCGGTGAAACAGGCAAAGGAGGCGCCTGCCGTCGTGGAGGCACCACCGGCCAATCCGGTGCCGGATGATATCCAGCTGCCTGAGGTCGGCATTGCGGCGGCCAACGGATTGCAGAACGGTCCCATTGCCGGCACCTCGCCGGATGCGACCAAGACCGAGATCGTGACGGCGCCGCCGATCGCGTCGCCCAAGAGCGACCCTTCCAAGACGCCGCCCTCCGGCAAGCCGGTCGAGCTGACCGAGGCAAAGACGCTGTTTTCACAGAGTGCGACGGGCGATACGATCGCCACAGTTGCTATCGCCGGAATGCCAAGAGCTTTCCGCGCAGGTGAGCTCTGCTCCACAGAGTTGGAGGCGCAGCTAAGAAATGCCTCATATAATGTGAGAAGTTGGCCACGTCCCCGGTTGCCAAAGGGGACTGTTCTCGATGTCCAGAATGTTGGCTTTTCCGCTAACAATCAATGGTATGACTTGAGCTTTCGCTGCGTGATCGATGAGGGTGCTACCAAGGTTGTGTCCTTTGCTTTCAAGGTAGGCGCTCCAGTTCCGCGAAGCCAATGGCGTGCACGCGGGTTCCCGGAATGACTATCGGCTGATCCGCAAATGTGACTTGGGTAGGGTTTCACCCTTGGTTGACCCGCGAGCCGCGTCGACTATGCTGCGGCCACATTCAAGATGAGGCCTGCCATGAAAGCCATGTTTTACGATGCCTTTGAAAAGGCGCCGGAAATCCGCAATGTCCCCGATCCGGAGCCGACATTTGACGGTGTCGTGGTCAAGGTCGGCGCGAGCGGGCTCTGCCGCAGCGACTGGCATGGCTGGATGGGGCATGACCCGGATATAAAGCTGCCGCATGTGCCGGGACATGAACTGGCCGGCAAGGTGGTGGCGACCGGCAAGGGCGTCATGCGCTTCAAGATCGGCGACCGGGTGACGGTGCCGTTCGTCTCGGGCTGCGGCCATTGTTCGGAATGCCATTCCGGCAACCAGCAGGTCTGCCCCAACCAGTTCCAGCCGGGCTTTACCCATTGGGGTTCGTTTGCGGAATATGTGGCGATCGATTATGCCGATACCAACCTCGTGCACCTGCCCGAGGAGATCGACGATGCGACGGCGGCGAGCCTCGGCTGCCGGTTCGCCACCTCCTTCCGCGCGGTTGCTGACCAGGCCCGCACCGGGCCTGGCGATTGGGTCGCGGTGCATGGCTGCGGCGGCGTCGGCCTGTCGGCGATCATGATCGCCACGGCGCTTGGAGCGAACGCGATCGGCATCGATCTTTCCGAAGACAAGCTTGCATTCGCCCGCCAATGCGGTGCGGTCGCAACCATCAATGCGAGCACGGTTGCCGATGTGGTCGAGGCGGTTCGCGAGATCACCGGGGGTGGCGCGCATGTGTCGATCGATGCGCTCGGCCATCCGGTCACCTGCTTCAATTCGATCAAGAACCTCCGCCGCCGCGGCCGGCACGTGCAGGTCGGGCTGATGCTCGGCGAGCATGCCACGCCCTCGATCCCGATGGCCCAGGTAATCGGCCATGAGCTTGAAATCTACGGCAGCCACGGCATGCAGGCCTGGCGCTACGACGCCATGCTCGCCATGCTGAAGGCCGGCAAGATGAAGCCGCAGCAGCTGATCGCCAAACGGATCAGCCTCGAAGAAGCGGTGCCGGGGCTGATGACGCTCGACAGATCCGAAACGCCCGGCATCAGCGTGATCACCACGTTCTGACGGGCGACGCGGCGATTGTTCGCCGTCGATGGCCGGAGCATTCCGCTTCGGCCGCTTGGTGGCAGTTTGGGGCGCCCTATATCCGACACATGCGTCGAACCCGAAAGGACGAACCATGAATGTCAGGGCACAGAAAATTCCAGGGCCGGATCACCCGATTGCCGTTGCGCACAATCCGGCGCGGGTGGTGGTGAAGCTCGGCGGCAAGGTGATCGCCGACAGCGTCAATTCGCTCACCTTGCGCGAGTCCTCCTATCCGCCGGTCCATTATATCCCGCGCAAGGATGTGGATATGTCGCTCCTGGAGCGGACCGACCACCAGAGCTATTGCCCGTATAAGGGAGAGGCTTCCTATTTCAGTATTCCGGCTGGCGGCGAGCGTTCCAGGAATGCCGTCTGGTCCTACGAAAGCCCTTACGAAGCCATCTCCGGAATCAAGGAGCATGTCGCCTTCTATCCGGACCGGGTCGACTCCATCGAGGAGCTTGGCGCGCCTGAAGCGGGTCAGTTCTGACAGGTGGATGGGGCGGTCGAGCGTGTGCTTGCCGCCCTTCGGAGCTTTGCGGGTGAAAGCCCTGGAGGGTAAGAAAAAGCCGGCGTACTTGTCGGCTTTGCTTTCCCTCCCACGTCCTTGGGGTGTTGACCCAACCAAGGAGGAAAATCATGCCCTATGTCGACGGGTTTATTCTTGCCGTGCCCAAGGCCAATCTCGAACGCTACAAGGACATGGCGCGCCTTGCCGGCGCCGTGTGGATGGAAAACGGCGCGTTGTCCTATGTGGAATGCTTGGGCGACGACGTGCCCTATGGAGAGCTCACCTCCTTTCCGCGGGCGGTGCAGGCGAAGGAGGACGAGATCGTCATCTTCTCCTGGATCACCTACGAAAGCCGGGCCCGCCGGGACGAGATCAATGCGAGGGTGATGAAGGACGAGCGGTTCTCCGGAAACGAGTGGACGCAGGTCTTCGACGGCAAACGGATGATCTTCGGCGGCTTCGAGCCGTTCCTGACATTGTAGCCGGCCGGTGATAGGAGTGCGGTCTCCCTGCCGGTGCTTCTATTTCTGTTGCCGGCACCTTCGCCGACAAAGGACACGCCCATGCCCCAGACCGTGATCTCGATTTCCACAAGCGGCCAGGGGCTCTACGAATTCACCGACGCGGCGCAGGACTTTTTGCGCCGCACGCAGGTGGGCGAGGGGTTGCTCACCGTGTTCGTGCGTCATACGTCCTGCTCCCTGATCATCCAGGAAAATGCCGATCCGGATGTCTGCCGCGACCTGAAGACCTTCTTCTCCCGGCTGGTGCCGCCGACCACCGATCCCGACATGCGCTGGGTCACCCACACGACCGAAGGGCCAGACGACATGCCGGCGCATATCAAGGCGGCGCTGACCGCCGTTTCGCTCGGCATTCCCGTCAGGGACGGACGGTTGGCGCTCGGCACCTGGCAAGGCATCTACCTCTTCGAACATCGCGATCATCCGCATGTCCGCCAGGTCGTGCTGCATCTTTCGCCGTGACCTTTTGGCTAGGAGCGACAGATGAATACCGGCTGAATGACCGGTTAGGATGTTGTTCAGACCCCTTGGGCTAGGGTCGCGCCAATCGCTCGGAAAGGCGAGAGCAACAACCTTTGGGGCCGCAGAACCTGGCCCGGATTTCGGAGAACATTCTATGACCAGCATGATCGTCAAAGCCGGCGTCGCCGCCCTCATCGCGTTCACCGGCCTTTCCGCAACGGCCCCGACGGCTGCTGCCGCCGGCTCGGACTTCGCCATCCAGGTGCAGTATCGCGACCGTGATCGCGATTGGCGTCCGGATCGCGGCGGTGATCGTGACTGGCGTCCGGATCGCGGTCCGCGCGGTTGCTCTCCCTGGCTGGCAGAAGAAAAGGCAAGCCGGATGGGCCTGCGCCGCGCCCGCGTCGTGGATGCCGGCCGCCGCGTCGTGATCGTTGCCGGCTTCGGCCGCCGCGGCCCCGACCGCATCGTCTTCGCCAACGAGCGCGGCTGCCCGGTCATTCGCCGCTAGGCTTACCCGAAGACCCCTTCCGTCTCCATCGCCCGTTGACGGAGGACAAGCGCCCCCACCAGGTCTGACGATCTGGTGGGGGCGTTTTATTTTTTGCCTTATTTGCGGGCGAGGGAGGGCCGGGCGCCATTGGGGAGGGCGTCCGGCTTTGTTCAACAGCCCGTAATTATTGCTCGAGGGCAAAGGTGACGTTGACGGTCACCGTATAGGTGTTTTCGCCGCCGGCGACCGGAACCGCTTCGGCGGCCATGTCCTTGGCCATCGCCATGCGCATCATCTGCTGGGGTACGGGGCGCATGGAGTTCTCGCTGATTTCCAGGATCCGGCCAAGCTTGACGCCGGCCGCGTCCGTCAGCGTCCTTGCCTTGGCGAGCGCCTCGGCGACCGCCTTCTTGCGCGCCTCGGTCATCACGTCGTCGGGCTTGTCGTTGGTAAAGGCGATCTGGCCGCCCTGGTTGACGCCGAGTTTCACCGAGCGGTCGATGAGGCCGCCGAGCTTTTGGAGATCGCGGACCTTGAGGGTGAGCGTGTTGGACACCTCATAGCCGATCACCTGCGGCGGCTCGATGACGCCACCCTTCGGATCGGGGTGGCGGTATTGCGGATAGATCGAGAAATTGCTGGTCTGAATATCGCGATCGGCGATGCCGTCGCTCTTTATGGCCGAAAGCACATCCTTCATGGCGGCGCTGCTGGCCGAAAGTGCGGCTTCCGCGGTCTTGCCGTTGCGAACCACCGAGAGCGTCAGGACGGCCATGTCGGGCGCCACCGAGGCCTGGCCCTCGCCGAGCACATTGATGACCGGTTCGCGGGGGCGGATATCCTGGGCCAGGACCTGGCCCGCGGAAGAGACGGCGACCGCACCGGCAAATGCGGCTGCAAGGACGAGACGTGACGACGAAAGCGCAACGCGCATGGATGTTCTCTCCGATCTGTCAGGGCGGGGGAATGCTGTTCCTGGACCCGCCCGTCATGTTCCGTCTGCCGCGCGAACCCGCCGAAACGGGAATCGGCTCGGCCTGTTCGCGCCAGACGAGCCTACCTGCCGGTTGATTGTGAAGCTATTGCGGCAACGGCTTGTAGCATCTCGTGAATTGCGTTAGAGCGGACCTCGATGTGACGGCGGACCATTGCGCCCCACTTCTGCCGGATCGGCGGGCCTGTAGCTCAATGGTTAGAGCCGGCGGCTCATAACCGCTTGGTTGGGGGTTCGAGTCCCTCCGGGCCCACCATTTTATTGAATTTCCAAGGGTGGGCTAGGCGGCTGCCATCGCGCGCTTGCGAGTTAGGGCTTTACCTAGCGCCTGACCGGGGATCTCAATCCATCTGTATCCAATCGCAGCAATCAGATATGTGACCGGCACGGTGATCGCCAGCGCGGTAGCCCATCGGGCCGGGTTTGACATCGGATGGTTCGCGATAAGATACGCGATAACTGGTTGCATCACGAGAAGGTGGGCGAGGTAGGCGCCAAACGAGAGCTCGCCGAGCAGATGGAAGAACCTGTTCCCAAGTAAGCTACTGATCTTCGACAGCGGCGGCCTGAGTGGTTGCCACACCACACGATGATGAAGGAGAAGGAAGAACACTCCGACAATCGCCAGCCGCGCACCGTGATGTATTACGCCCATTGCGCCGCCGATCGGGATCAACATAAGCGCCGCCGACAGAGCGGCGGCTAACCAGACACGCTTCGCGTCCGCGCCGAGAACACTTGCCATCAAAATTCCGACCGCGAAGACATGCATCTTCAAAGGCAAGAATGCAGGCATTGGGAAGCGATATCCAAGCGCATAGGAAATCACCGCAGCAGCCAGACCGGCGAACACAACAGCACCCATGCCCACAAAGAGGTTCAAACGTTTGATGACGAGCATCACAAACGGAAGCACGAAATAGAACTGCATTTCGAGGCCGATACTCCAATCAGGGAGCGCAGTTCGATATGCATATCCCGGTATGGCGCCGAACGCGAATGTCAGATGCGCCACCCAATTCCAGAAGCTTTGATCGAGGTAACGCCCTGCCGGCTGCACCGGAACAGAGTTGTAAGCGTCGATCATTACCCGCGCTTCGTAGATCGCGGGGCCGAGGGCCATCGCAAAAATCAGCATGATGTAATAGAGCGGCGCGATCCTAAAAAAGCGGCGCAGCCAAAATGTTCGCCACGTGGATGGTAGCTCCCATGGTTCCTTCGCTTCCCGCAGCCGATAATGAAACACCATCAAGAAGCCAGAAAGGACAATGAAGAGATCTACGCCAAGGTCCGGATCACCGATTAAAGGCACCCGGAACCGGGTCAACAGGTGCGCATGACCTATCAAAACCCATAGCGCCGCGATACCTCGCAATCCATCCAGGCACTCAATGCGGTTTGGCGCAGTTTCGGTCATTAGGTTGCCTCCGATCGAAATGCAGTATTCGTGCACCATCTAGACGATTACAGCAACCGGATGATCCAACGAGTGTGAGAGTTAAGATCACAGGGTACTTGCGGATTTTGGTTATGCCAGGACGCCACCACCGGTGGTCCTCTTGCAAACACCGCCTCACTGGAGTATCCCTGATTCAATATTTCAAGGATTGTATGAATGTTGAATCAACAGCAAGCTCTGGGGGCGTTTGGTGCTCTCTCGCAAGAAACGCGACTGCACATTGTCCGGATGCTGGTCGTCGCCGGCCCCGAGGGCATGGCCGCAGGTTTGATTGCTGAGCGGGCAGGGGTGTCGCCGTCCAATATTTCGTTTCATCTCAAGGAGCTCGAACACTCGGGCCTGATCCTCCAGCAGCGTGAATCGCGCTCGATCATTTACAGGGCGAATATCGAGGTCCTGGGCGATTTGGTGCGCTTCCTGATGGAGGACTGCTGTGCCGGCCATCCGGAAATTTGCGCTCCCGCCGTGGAGGTTGCCGCCTGCTGCGCTCCCGCTGCGGTGAAGGCATGACGGCTCGAAATCGCCCGTGCCGTCGTCCTTGGCGATCGGTCCGGAGCATCTGAAGCGGAAAACAGAAACGAGCCAGTCGGAACAACGTCACCAGGGACAATCGTCATGTCTGATCGCACCTACAACGTCCTCTTTCTCTGCACCGGGAACTCCGCCCGTTCCATCATCGCGGAGGCCGTCCTCAACAGGGTCGGCCAGGGCAGGTTCAAGGCCTATTCGGCCGGCTCCCAGCCGAAAGGCGAGGTCCATCCTTACACGCTACAGCTCCTGAAGACCCTGAACCACGATACCAGCTTCGCCCGCTCGAAGAACTGGGAGGAGTTCGCGGCTCCGGGCGCTCCGCAGATGGACTTCGTGTTTACCGTCTGCGACAACGCCGCCAACGAGGCGCGCCCGGTTTGGCCGGGCCAGCCGATGACTGCCCACTGGGGCGTTCCCGATCCCGCCGCCGCCGAGGGGACCGAAGCCGAAAAGCACTTCGCTTTCGATGACACATACAGGATGCTCAACAACCGCCTCTCGATCTTCACCAGTCTGCCGATGACAAGCCTCGACAAGCTGGCACTCCAGAAACGGCTGGACGAGATCGGCCGCAATTCCCAGAAGGCCGAATGAGCGTGGCCGTCGATCTTGGACGCCGTCTGGTCGCGGAGGCCCTCGGCACCGCAATCCTCGTCGCAACCGTCGTCGGTTCGGGCATCATGGCGGATCGCCTCACCGACGATACGGCCATGTCCCTGCTGGGCAATACGATACCGACCGGAGCAATCCTGTTCGTGCTGATCACGATCCTCGGTCCGATCTCGGGCGCGCACTTCAATCCCGTCGTGACAATGGTTTTCGCCGTGCGTCGGGAGTTGAAGGTCTCTGCGGTTGCTCCGTACATCCTGGCACAGATAGCGGGCGGCGTGTCCGGAACGATGGTCGCTCATGCGATGTTCGACCTTTCGCTCCTCCAAATGTCTGGAACGATCCGTACGGGATCGGCTCAATGGATCGCGGAAGCGGTCGCGACTTTCGGTTTGCTGCTGACCATTCTCGGCGGCTTGCGCTTCAGGGTCGATGCAATCCCTCTGCTGGTGGGTCTCTATATAACGGCAGCCTACTGGTTCACCGCATCCACATCCTTCGCCAATCCGGCGGTCGCCATTGCACGGAGCATCACCGATACTTTCTCCGGCATTCGCCCCACCGATCTGCCGGGTTTCATCGTTGCCCAGATCCTCGGAGCGCTCGTCGCCGCCGCTCTGGCTGGATGGCTATTTGCCGAGCGCCGCAACGAAGTTCCCCCTATCATTGCTCAAGGAGCCGACTGATCATGGACGTCACCATCTATCACAACCCCGCCTGCGGGACCTCCCGGAATACTCTGGAGCTGATCCAGCACGCCGGCGTCGAGCCAACGGTAATCGAGTATCTGAAAAACCCGCCGACCCGCGAGCAGCTCGTCCGGATGATCGCTGACGCCGGATTGACCGTCCGCCAGGCGATCCGGGAAAAGGGTACACCCTACATGGAACTTGGCCTCGACAATCCGGAGCTGACCGACGACCAGCTTCTCGACGCGATGCTGAAGGACCCGATCCTGATCAATCGCCCGTTCGTCGTCACGCCGATGGGTACGCGCCTGTCGAGGCCGTCCGAGCTGGTCCTAGATGTCCTGCCTGCGGACGCGTTCAAGGGGCCGTTCACAAAGGAAGACGGCGAACGCGTCCTCGACGACGAAGGAAAGCGTATTGCCTGAAACCTTTCCTGCAGGGTCAAGCTGCAATCGATCTGACATATTTCGATGATTGTGGAAATAGCCTTGACCACTACGGCTTTCACCGCTACCCTATTTCCATGAACATCGAAAAAGCCGCATCTCAGCTGGAAGCCCTCGGCAACGTCACCCGCCTCCAGATCTACCGTGCCCTGGTTCGCGCGGGCGAGGAAGGTCTTCCCGTGGGGCGTCTTCAGGAGAAGCTCGAGATCCCGGGGTCAACCCTCTCCCACCATCTGAAGCGTCTGGTTGACACCGGGCTGGTCGTTCAGGACCGCCAGGCGACGACGCTGATCTGTACCGCCAACTACAACCACATGAATGCGCTGATCGGCTACCTCGTCGACGAGTGCTGCGCCGACCAGGGATGCGACGGGCCAAGGTCCAAGGTCGTTGCCTGATTGCATTTTTTTACATGCTAATTTCGAAGTTTCCAGAAATATAGGTGGAGATCAAAATGAGGTCGAATGACATGTTTCCCGTTGCGGTAGTCGGCGCAGGCCCGGTCGGGCTGGCGGCGGCGGCAAGGCTGCTTGAAGCTGGCATGACGCCGGTCATTTTCGAAAGGGGAAATTCCGTCGGGACCGCGCTTCTTGAGTGGGGCCACGTCCGGGTGTTCTCGCCCTGGAAGTACAATATCGATGACGCCGCTCGGCGACTGCTGGAGAGCAACGCCTGGGCCGTTCCTTCGCCTGACTACCTGCCGACCGGGCGTGAGATCGTCGATGACTACCTGCTGCCTCTGTCGCGCGTTCCGGCCATCGAGCAGGCGATAAAGCTCGGCGCGACCGTCACGGCCATCGCCCGCCGGGGCCTGGACAAGATTTCCTCCGGGGGCCGTTCGGAGGCGCCGTTCGCAATCCGATACCGGGACGGCGAGGGAGAACACGAGGTCGTCGCGCGGGCAGTGATCGATGCCTCCGGCACATGGACACAACCGAACCCGATGGGCGTAAACGGCATTCCGGTTCTTGGCGAGAGCGCAGGTGGGCCGGTTTCCTACGGCATTCCGGATGTTATCGGGGCTAGGCATTCGGACTTCGTGGGCAAGCGTACGCTCGTGGTGGGAAGCGGCCATTCGGCGATCTATGTCGCCCTTGCGCTGCTGGAGCTTCAGCAGGCCAACCCGTCTACCGAAATCCACTGGGCGCTTCGCAATCACGGCGTCGCCAAGCTGCTGGGCGGCGGGTTGAACGACCAGCTGCCAGAGCGGGGCGCCCTCGGTCTTGCTGCGAAGAAGGCGATGGACGCGGGAAAGCTCAAGATGCTCACGTCCTTTTCGGCAAGCGGCATCACCAGGAGAAATGACAAGGTCGTCGTGACCGCGATGGCCGATGGGGAGGCGATCGAACTGGAGTTGGATCAGGTCGTCGTCGCTACCGGGTTTCGCCCAGACTTCTCGTTCCTGAGGGAGCTGCGGCTGAGCGTCGATCCGGCGGTCGAGGCGCCGCCGGCACTGGCTCCTCTTATCGACCCGAACCTTCATTCCTGTGGCACCGTCCGCCCGCACGGGGTCGACGAGCTGTCGCATCCGGAAAAGGACTTCTACATCGTGGGATCGAAGTCTTACGGCCGGGCACCGACCTTCCTGATGAGGACCGGTTACGAGCAGGTGCGGTCTGTCGTCGCGGAACTTGCTGGTGATCATGCCGCCGCGCGACGTGTCGAACTCGTGCTTCCCGACACAGGCGTCTGCGCCGCTACTCCCCGGATCTCGACGTCTTCGGGATGTTGCGGAGGTCCGGCCCCTGATACGGTAGATGCATGTTGTGTCGCTGACGCCGAAGCCAAATCCGAAGGCAGGATTGGCTGCGGCTGCGGCCAGACAACGGTCGAGACCGAGCACGCATGATGCCCAACGAACAGAAGTTGCCGCTCTGGGCCCTGATTGGCCTTGGAGCCTCGCAGAACATCGGCTACGGCACACTTTATTATGCCTTCAGTATTCTGGTTCCGGAGATTGCCCGCGACGTCGGGCGATCGGAACAGTGGGTGTTCGGAGCGTTTTCGATCGCATTGCTGGCCGGCAGCCTCGCCGCTCCGCTTTTGGGAACCCTTGCCGACCGGATTGGCGCGGGACGCCTGATGGCCGCAGGGTCGCTGCTGGCCGCCGCCTGCCTGGTGATGATGTCCGTTTCGTCGGGGCCGCTGACCTTTGCCGTTTCGCTGGCGCTGACGGAAGTGGTTTCCGTTGCGGTCCTCTACGCGACGGCTTTCACCGCCATCGTGCAGGCGGGAGGAAAGAAGGCCCAGACCTCGATCGTTCACCTGACACTGATGGCCGGGTTCGCGTCGTCGATGTTCTGGCCCCTGACTTCCTGGATGCACGGTTTCCTGTCGTGGCGTGAAATCTACATGGTCTTCGCGGCCATGAACCTGGCCGTCTGCTTTCCCGTCCACCTCGCCCTGGCGCGTCTGACGACCAGTGCCGTGTCCGCGTCCAAAGCGACATCTCCGACGGCCGCGCCGGCCCGCGCAGTTGCAAACAGGAACCTGCTGTTCTTCCTGATGTTGTTCGGCTTCGCCATCGAAGGATATGCGTTGTCCGCCATCCTCGTTCACATGGTCCCGCTGACCCAGGCGCTGGGTATGGGAGCCGCGGGCCTCGTCGTCGCCTCTCTGTTCGGCCCTTCGCAGGTGGCCAGTCGCCTGATCAACCTGGTCTTCGGCCGCGAGTTGCCGCAAAGATGGCTGGCGGTGATCGCCACGGCGCTGATCCCGTCCGGCCTGGCGATCCTCATGTTGACGACGCCATCCGTCCCCGGTGCCATCCTGTTCGCCGTCTGCTTCGGACTTGGTTCCGGATTGACAAGCATCGTGAGCGGTACCCTGCCGCTGGAGTTGTTCGGCAAGGCCGGCTACGGCAGCCGCATGGGGTGGGTGACGTCGGCCAAGCAGATGATGTCCGCCGTCGCTCCGCTCGCGATGTCGATCTTGCTGGCGGGCATAGGTGTCGTGCCATCGATCTGGTGGACAGTCGTGATCGGGACGATTGCGGCCGCAGCGTTTCTGGGAATTGTCATGACAATCCAGCTGGGTTCACGGGCGTCCATCCCGGAGGCCTCCGGTTGATGATTCCTGGCCCTGCGCCAAGGGCCGGGGATTTCGGTTAGGCCCGCTCCGTTTTTACTCGGAACAAAGCCATGGGTCGTGCGTTCCGGCCCAATGTCTGGCTGACGGCCGATGGCGCGATGGGTGCTTGCCGAATGGATGATGACCGCTTGACCGGCGCTGGCCGGCCAATCCGATCAGGACGAGACATCGGCCGGGACGGCATTTCGGGCAGCTATCGGCCGGCAATTCGGGCAACCACCTTCATTCCTCTTCTCTTGCCGCTCCTGGCGTCGTGTTCCGGCGTCCAGTCGGCGCTCGATCCGGCTGGCCGCGAGGCGAGCGAAGTCGCCAACCTGTTTTTCGTCATGCTGATCGGCGGCTTGGTCATCTGGGCGGGTGTCGTCGGCCTGCTGTTCCATGCGGCGCGCAAGCGCAGACCCTATTCGGAAAAGGAGGCGGGGCAGATCATCCTCTGGGGTGGGGCCGTTTTCCCGACGGTATCCCTCGCAGCCCTGCTTTCTTATGCCGTCTGGCTGATGCCCAACATCCGGCCTTGGTTCGGTGAGGGTGTGGGCGTTGGCCGTGTGGAGGTGACAGGCGAGCAGTTCTGGTGGCGGGTGCGCTATCTCGACGAGGGCGGCGCGGTCGCTTTCGAAACGGCCAATGAGGTGCGCGTACCGGTCGGGGAGCGCGTCGTCTTCTTGCTGAATTCGCCCGATGTCATCCATTCCTTCTGGATACCGGTGCTCGGCGGCAAGATGGACATGATACCTGGTCGTGAAAACCGCCTGACGCTGCAGGCGGAAAAGCCCGGTACCTATCGGGGCGTCTGCGCCGAGTTCTGCGGTGCCAGCCACGCGTTGATGGCTTTCACCGTCCATGCGATGGAACCGGAGGCGTACGAGGCTTGGGTCGCTGCGCGTCGCCAAGCGTCCGGCGGACAGGATAAAGAGGGATTGGCGCTCTTCCTTCGCCACGGTTGTGCCGCCTGCCACGCCATTTCCGGTACGGAGGCGAGGGGGACGATCGGTCCCGATCTGACCGCTTTCGGCGAGCGCGGTTCTGTGGGAGCGGGCACGCTTCCCAATGGAGAGGAGCAAGTCGCCCGCTTCATACGCGATCCCGGCAAGGTCAAGCCGGAGGCCCGCATGCCGCACTTCTCCATGTTGGAGGAGGCGGAGATCGAGCGGATAGCTGCCTACCTGAAGGGGCTCAGATGACCAAGGAGCTCGGCAATTTTTCGCCGGAAGAGCGGGCGGCGCAGGAGGAACGGCTCCGCAAGGTATGGGAGACGCCGAAGGGGATCCGCTACTGGACGTCTGTCAACAACAGCGAGATCGGGCTGTGGTACGGCGTCACCGCCTTTGCCTTCATGCTGTTCGCCGGCCTGCTCGGGCTCTTGATGCGCCTGCAACTGGCGGTGCCGCAGAACGACTTCATCTCTGCCGAACTCTTCAACCAGGCGTTCACGCTGCATGGCACGGTGATGATGTTCCTGTTCGCGGTGCCGATCTTCGAAGCCGTTGCGATCTTCCTGCTGCCGTCGATGCTGGGCGCCCGGGAGCTGCCGTTCCCGCGATTGTCCGCCTTCGGCTTCTGGAGTTTTCTGATCGGCGGCGTCTTCGTTTGCGGGTCGATCTTCTTCAACGCCGCGCCGAACGCCGGCTGGTTCATGTATCCGCCGCTTGCGACCGACGACGAATATGCCGGTATCGGTGCGGATATCTGGCTGCTCGGCCTCTCGTTCATCGAGGTGGCGTCGATCGCCGCTGCAGTCGAGATCATCGTGGGCATCATGAAATGCCGGGCGCCCGGCATGCGCGTCAACCTGATGCCGATGTTCGCCTGGTACCTGCTGATCGTCGCGGGCATGATCCTGTTCGCCTTTCCGCCGCTGATTGCCGGCGACATCCTGTTCGAGATGGAGCGGATGTTCGACTGGCCGTTCTTCGACGCGAGGCGAGGCGGCGATCCGCTGCTTTGGCAGCACCTGTTCTGGATCTTCGGCCACCCGGAAGTCTACATCATCTTCCTGCCCGCGATCGCGCTGATGGCGATGATCGTGCCGACCTTTTCGCAGCGGCCGATCGTCGGTTATTCCTGGATCGTGCTGGCCGCCGTCGGCACGGGTTTCTTGAGCTTCGGGCTCTGGGTGCACCACATGTTCGCAACCGGCCTGCCGCAGATCTCGCTCGCCTTCTTTTCGGCGGCGTCGGAGGCGGTGGCGATCCCGACCGGGGTGCAGATCTTCGTGTTCATCGCCACCATGCTCGCCGGCCGGGTGATCTTTTCGGTACCGATGCTGTTCGGGGCAGGCGGGCTGATCATCTTCGTGATCGGCGGGCTGACGGGCGTCATGGTGGCGCTCGTACCGTTCGACTGGCAGGCGCATGATACCTATTTCGTCGTCGCCCACCTGCACTACGTGCTGATCGGCGGCATGCTGTTTCCGGTCGTCGCCGGCATCTATTACTACTTTCCGTTCGTAACGGGCAGGAAGCTCAGCGATGCCTGGGGCAGGGCGGCTTTCTGGCTGATGTTTGCCGGTTTCAACACCGCCTTCTTCCCCATGCACTTCTCCGGCCTGCGCGGGATGCCGCGACGGGTCTTCACCTATCCGGAAGATATTGGCTGGGACTGGTTCAACCTCATCTCGACCATCGGCGCCTTCGTCTTCGCCGCCGGTGTCGCGACCTTCGTCATCGACATCTTTCGCCCGAAACAGCAACCGGAAGGGCGCGATCTCAACCCCTGGAATTCCGGGACGCTCGAATGGACCAATGATCCGGCGGAAAGCTGGGGCATGCGCTCGGTACCGATCATCACCAGCCGATACCCGCTCTGGGACCAGCCGAACCTGCAAGCGGATATCGAGGCCGGGCGCTTCTATCTGCCGGACGCCAAGTCCGGCAAGCGCGAGACGCTGGTGACCTCCGTTCTGGACGCGAAGCCGATCCTGTGCCTGCGGGTCGGCGGTGTCTCCTACGTGACGATCATCGCGGCAATCGCGCTCGGCGGCGTGTTCATAGCCCTGACCTTCAAATTGTGGATCACCACGATCGTCTTTGCGATCATCACCTTCATGGCTGTCATTCACTGGCTCTGGAACGGAACAGCGCCGATCCCGGAGGCACCGGAGATCGATGTCGGGCTAGGCGAGAAACTGCCGATCTATGTCTCCGGCCCGGCTTCGGTCGGTTGGTGGGCGATGTTCATCACCATGGTCGGCGACGGCACGGCGTTCGCGAGCCTGATCTTCGGCTATTTCTTCTACTGGACCATCCATGACGACTTCACCACGATCGCCAATGGACCGGGCGTCCTGTGGCCGATGGCGGCGCTGGTGCTTTACGTCATCGCCTGGGTGCTGACGCTGCTGGCGCGCGAACTCAACGAGAAGGGCCCAACGGGTGCGCGGCTGGCGCTCATCGCCGCCTTTGCCGTTTCGATCGCGGCCTCGTTTGCAGGCCTTGCCGGTCCCTATCTGCACGGCATGGACCCGACCTCACATGTCTATCCGGCCATCGTCTGGATCGTCGCAATCTGGACAGTGACGCATGGCATAGTCGGCGCGATCATGCAGGGCTATTGTCTCGCGCGCAGCATCGCCGGACGGATGACTGCGGAATACGACCAGGATATCCGCAACGTGGCACTCTACTGGCACTTCATGGCCTTTACCGCCGTCGTCACCTTCGCGGTCCTCGGCCTGTTTCCTTTGGTGAACACATGAAGAGCTTCATTCCGCGCGAGGTTGAGACCCTCTGGACCCTGTTCACCGCCCCGACCGTCTGGGCGCTGCATTTCCTTGTCTGTTACGCGACGGTGGCAGTCTTCTGCGCCAAGGGCCTCGCCTCCGAGATATCGTTCGATACGGTGCGGGTCGGGCTCGGCGTGGTAACGGTGCTGGCGCTGGCGATGATCGTGCTGTCGGCCTGGCTTGCCTGGCGGCAATGGGGTTTCGGCTCCGACGACCCGCCGCACGACGAGGCTACCCGCAACGCCCGGACCTTGTTCCAAGGGTTCGCGACGCTGCTGCTGTCAGGCCTGAGCTTTGCCGCCGTCCTCTACATGGCCATTCCGATGATCTTCATCGCGGGGTGCCAGCCATGAGGAAGACGGCGCTGATCACCGGCGTTATTCTACTGTTTGTCCTGTGGACCGTCCTCCCACTTGCCGACCGGGCGTCCTTCACGGTGCACATGATTGCCCATATGGGCGTCGTGGCGGGTGCTGCGCCGTTGATTGCGATCGGCCTTTCCGGAATGCGCTTCGACTTTTTGTCCAACCTGCCCTGGTTTACGCCGCTCACCGCTTCGCTGATCGAATTATTCGCCGTGTGGATCTGGCATATTCCCGCCCTCCGGGCCCTGTCCGAAACCTGGTCTCTCATTGCTGTGCTGGAGCAACTCATCTTTCTCGGCGCAGGTCTCGCTCTCTGGCTCTCCTGCCTCGGTGGAGCGACGACGGGCAGGGAGGAGCGGCGGCTTGCCGGAACATTCGGTCTGCTCTTTACCTCCATGCACATGACGCTGCTTGGCGCGCTGTTGGCGCTTTCGCCGCGTTCGCTTTACGGCGATGGCGAAGTGAGTTGCCTCGGCGTGATTTTGTCCGCTGCGGTGGACCAGCAGGCCGGTGGCGTTGTCATGCTTTTGGTCGGCGCCGCAGTCTATTTGGCCGGTGGCGTGGCGCTGTTGGCCCGCACGCTGAACGCGCCGCTGCCGGATCGGTGAGTCGGGGCGTAGAGATGGACGTCTTCCCGCTCTGTCGAGCCGTCGTCGTGCGTGGAAAAGGAGAAGGAAAGCGCAGCCGGCGGTTGGCATTGCTGTGGGAATGACGCTGATCGGTGCAATCTCCCCAGCTATTTGGCGCGACCCTGGCCCTCCGGCCGAAGTTGGCGTTGCAAGTTTCAGGCTCCGGCCTATTTGATGGAGCGTGGACAACGGATATCGGAGTGTCAGTTGAATCAAGCCAGGCCAGCGCTCCTCCTCGTCACTGCGTCGCTGATCCCGCTCATCATTCTCGCCGCCGTGATGGGTAGGTTCTTCATTCAGGAACAGCAGAACGCGCTCGACGCCGACATTCGCAGCAAAGCGACGATCATGGCCGCGACGCTTCAGCGGGAGCTTAAAAGTCAGATTCAGCTTCTGTCCGTCGTTGCGGATTCGCCCCGGCTCGATCCGCCGATCCCCCGTTCCGCCTTCGCCGAGACCGCTCGGCGCCTGCGCGAAAGGGTGCCTGAATGGGAGCAGATTCGGATATCGGACGAGAAAGGCGAGGTCGTGCTGTCCTCGCCGGCGCTCGACGGTGCGGCCGAGAAACAGGTCGTGGATGTGGAGAGCCACCGGACCCTGGTTCGCACGGGCGCCGCTGTGATCGGCAATGTTTCAATCGGGCCTCGCGGGCAGGCGGCCTTCGCCGTGAGGGTTCCGATCCAGAGGAACGACAAACTGCGAGCCATTCTGTCGGTCGTCATCCGCCCGACGATCGTGACAAACCTCCTCTACGCCAATGGGCTCCCGGAAAGCTGGGCGGCCTGGATCGTCGACGGCCAGGATCGCCTTGTCGCTTCCACCGGCGCTCCCGCGCTTGCCGGCAATGCTGCAAGCGAGTTCGCAAGCTTTTCCGGAACGGATTTTGGCCTGGCGACGCTCAAGAACGGGCTGGAGGTACGGGTTGCCGAAGTAGCACTTGGGGAAACCCCGTGGCGGGTGAGGGTGGGCCTGCCGGTTGCGGAATACGACAGGCTGGCACGCAAGGCGACATTGCTGCTCGCGGCAGCCAGCTGTTTCACGCTGCTGCTCTCGGGTTCGGCTGCATTTCTCTTCCACCGAGAAATTCGCGCAAGGAACCGCGAACGCGAAAGCATCGCCAACTGGCAGCGCATGGATGCGCTTGGAAAGCTGACGGGCCAGGCAGCGCATGATTTCAACAACCTGCTCATGGTGTTTCAATCGGGTGTCGAGGGCATCAAGAGGAGGCGGAACGACGAGCAGCGGGTGACCCAGCTCCTTTCGCACATGAGCGAGGGAGTAACGAGAGGAAAGGCGATCACGCAACGACTGCTGTCGTTCTCGAGGCGCTCCAATCAGGGCGCCGGACATGTCGAGCTGGACATCAAACTCGCCGAATTGAGACCGCTGCTGCGGCAGGCCATCGATGACACGATCGTCATGGCCATCAATGTTCCGGACGACATCTGGCCCGTTCACGTCGATCCCGCGGGATTGGAAAACGCGCTGATCAATTTCCTTACCAATGCGCGCGAGGCAATGGGCAGCGGTGGTCAAGTGACGATTTCGGCAAGGAATGTCCTCGATGGCGCTGCGGAAGATCCGACGCTTCAAGGACAGTTCGTTGCCTTGACGATCGCAGACACCGGAACAGGCGTCGCATCCGAGCATCTGGGGCGGGTGTTCGAGCCATTTTTTTCCACGAAGAAGAACGGCGGACCGGGGCTCGGGCTAACCCAGGTCCACAGTTTCGCCAAGGGCAACGGCGGTGCCGTAAGGGTCGCGAGCGTGGCCGGCCATGGCAGCGCCTTCACGCTGCTTCTTCCCCGGTCGAACGAGCAGCGCGTTGCGCGCGAGCCCGCAAAGCCGGCGGTAAATCTTCCGGCCAGGCTTCTGATCGTGGACGATACCCCATCCTCTCTGGAATCGGTGCGCCTGGCCCTGGAAGGACTTGTTTCCACGATCTTCGTGGCGACAGGCGGCATCGAGGCAATCGAGGTTCTGGAACGTCACCCCGATATCGAGGCGGTGATCAGCGACATCATGATGCCGGGAATGTCCGGCATCGAGCTTGCCGAGGAGATACGCCGGAAGAACTCGCACCTGCCGGTTGTTCTGATGACCGGCTACAGCGACAAGCTGGAGGCCGGCACGGAGGTCGGCTGTCCGGTTGTGGCAAAACCGTTCAAGATCGAAGACCTGGCCGCTTCACTGGAGGCGGCGAAAACATCGACGGAACAGTCGACAAACGTCGTGCGCCTGGAGATCCCGGCGAAAAACTGACGGGCGTCGACGACGCTTCAGTCTACCCGACCAAGCTGAGCGGCTTATGGACCTGCGACGGAATGGGATCCAGAAGCCCGGTTAGATATCGCCCATAGGCGCTCTTCCCATATTGCTTGGCGAGGCATTCGAGCTGATCAGCGTCGATAAAGTTCTGGTGATAGGCAATCTCCTCGGGGCAGGAAATCTTGAACCCTTGTCGGCGTTCAAGCGTCGATACGAATTCGGATGCTTCAAGGAGGCTGTCGGGCGTGCCGGTGTCGAGCCAGGCATAACCGCGCCCCATCATCTCGACATGGAGCTTCCCGCGATCGAGATAGGCCCTGTTGACGTCGGTAATCTCCAGTTCGCCTCTGGCGGACGGCCTCAGGTTGGCCGCGATCTCGATGACGTCCTTGTCATAGAAATAGAGGCCTGTGACGGCCCAGCTGGAGCGGGGGTGTTCCGGTTTCTCTTCGATCGAAGCTGCCTTCATCTGCTTGTCGAACTCGACCACGCCGTAACGCTGCGGGTCGTTGACGTGGTAGGCAAAAACCGTGGCGCCGCTCTCGCGCGCCATCGCGCTTTTGAAGAGGTCGGTGATGCCATGGCCGAAGAAGATGTTGTCGCCCAGGACCAGGCAGGACGAATTGGAGCCGATGAAATCGGCGCCGATAATATAGGCTTGCGCAAGACCGTCAGGCGAGGGCTGTTCCGCATAGGATAACGAGAGGCCCCATTTGGAACCGTCGCCCAACAGCTGCTGGAAATTCGGCATGTCCTTTGGCGTCGATATGATCAGGATGTCGCGGATTCCCGCGAGCATCAGCGTCGACAGCGGATAATAGATCATCGGCTTGTCATAGATCGGCATGAGCTGTTTTGACAGCACCTGCGTCATCGGGTGTAACCGCGTGCCGCTGCCGCCGGCGAGAATAATCCCCTTCATCCACTCACCTCCCGTATTCTCTGTTTTCAAGGTCAACCGGCTGCAGAACGCGCCTGACGACGTTTGCCACTGAGCCCCGCCAATCGGGCATGACGATGCCGTGGCGCCTGTACAACTTCGAGCAGTCCAGCTGTGAATTGGCCGGTCGCCGAGCCGGCGTCGGATAGGCGCTGGTGGGGATGCGGACGACCCTTGCCGAAGGCCCGCCATTCGCGCCCGAAATTCTGAAGATCTCGTCTGCGAAGTCCGCCCAAGTCGCCGCGCCCGTCCCCGCCATATGAAAGACGCCGCGCAAGGCAGGATTGTTCGAAGCCAGCAGGTTTTGCCCGACCACCATGATGGCCTCGGCGATATCGGTTGCCGAGGTCGGGTTGCCGATCTGATCGTCGACGACCTGCACCTCTTCCCTTGTCTCGGCGGCCTTCAGCATCGTGCGCAGGAAGTTCCGGCTGAACGGGCTGTAGATCCAGGCGGTGCGAAGGATGGCATGATCTTCGGTTGCTGCAGCGACGTTCCGCTCACCCACCAATTTGTCGCGGCCATAGACGCCAAGCGGTGCGACCAGATCGGATTCGACATAAGGGGAAAGCTTGCTGCCGTCGAAGACATAGTCTGTGGACAGATGAACGATCGGGACCTGCAGCGTTTTTGCGACCCGCGCCAGTTCCGCCGGGCCTGCAGCGTTGACGGCAAAAGCCGTTGCCCTGTCGATTTCGGCCTGATCGACACCTGTGAAGGCAGCCGCGGAGACGATCAGGTCGGGACGAGCGGCCTCGACGGTCGCCGCGATGGTCTCCGGGCTGGCCAGATCGAGTTCAGGGCGGCCGAGCGGAATAATCTCGACCTCGTTTTGCCCGATCGCGTTTTCGATGAGGGATTGGACGACCTGTCCCTTAAGCCCGGTTACCACGTATCGCCTGGGTTCGCGCATCATCCAGCCCCGGCCTTGAGGAGCCCGAGGCGGCTGCCGTCGTATCCCTTTCGGAGCGGCGCCCACCACCATTCGCTATCGAGATACCAGCGCACCGTCTTTTCGATGCCGGTCTCGAAGCTCTCCTTTGCCCTCCAGCCCAGTTCCGTTTCGAGCTTGGTCGCGTCGATCGCATAACGTTCATCATGCCCGGGCCGGTCGGCGACGAACTGGATCAGGTTTTCATGGGGGCGTCCCATTGCCTGCAGATCGTCGAGGATCGCGCAGATCCGCTTCACGACGTCGATATTGCTGCGCTCGTTCCGGCCTCCGACATTGTAGGTTTCTCCAACCCTGCCTCGCTCGGCGATGAGATCCAGCGCCCGAGCGTGATCCTCCACATAAAGCCAGTCGCGGATGTTGGTCCCGTTTCCATAAACCGGCAGGGGCTTGCCCTCCAGCGCGTTCAGGATAGTCAGCGGAATGAGTTTTTCGGGGAAGTGGTAAGGCCCGTAATTGTTCGAGCAGTTGGAGACGATGACCGGCATGCCGTAAGTTCGGGCCCATGCCTTGGCGAGATGGTCCGATGCTGCTTTCGATGCCGAATAGGGCGAGCTCGGATCGTAGGGCGTTGTTTCCGAGAACGCCCCCTCCGCTCCGAGGGAACCGTAGACCTCGTCGGTCGAGACATGCAGGAAGCGGAAGCGGCTTCGGTCCTGGGGAAGAAGTGCCTGCCAATATGCTCGTGCGCATTCGAGCATGGTGAAAGAGCCGAGTATGTTGGTTTCAACGAATTGCCGTGCGCCGAGGATGGAGCGGTCGACATGGCTTTCGGCTGCCAGATGCATCACCCGGTCAGGCCTGAACGTCGACATCGCGGAAGCAATCGCGGCGGCATCGCATATGTCGATCTTGAGAAACCGGTAGGACGGCTTGCCCTCGACCGACCTCAGCGAGCTCAACGTGCCGGCATAGGTCAGTTTGTCGATGTTGAGGACCTCGTATCCCTTTTCGAGCACGAGGTGGCGGATTACCGCCGATCCGATGAAACCTGCCCCACCCGTTACAAGCACGCGCATGCTGTCGACTACCCCTAAAAATTCTGATCACAGGCTGCGGCTGCGTTTGCCGAATTCGTCGTTGACGGCGTAAATAAAGTTGGATTGAAGCTCGGAGAGCTTAGGCTGCCCCGGGTCCTTCTCAGACAGGATTGCCTTGTCTGCGGCGACTGGCCATTCGATCCCAAGCTCCGGATCGTTCCAAAGCAGGCCGCGTTCGTGTTCGGCGCTGTAATAGTCAGTCACTTTGTAGGTGATGATCGTATCCGCCGTCAGCGTGCAAAACCCATGGGCGAAACCCGGCGGCAGCCAAAGCTGGAGGGCATTTTCGGCCGACAGTTCCACCGCCACGAACTTCCCGTAGGTCGGCGATCCGATACGGATATCAACCGCCACATCCAGGAGCGCGCCGCTCGAACACGACACGAGTTTACCTTGTGCATGAGGATGGATCTGAAAGTGCAGACCACGAACAGTTCCCGCCTCTGACGAGTAAGACCGGTTGTCCTGAACAAACGTGAAAGAACCGACTTCTGATTCAAAGAGGCTCTTCCGAAACGTTTCCATGAAATAGCCTCGAGGATCGCCGATTTTCTTCGACGCTAAAAGAAGTACATCTTCAATGATCGTACTCTCGAAGCGCACAAATCCCTCACGATCCTGAAATTCCGGCTATCAAGTTATAAAGCCATACTGATATTCTGAGCGCAATTCGGATGCGGCTCATCAGATGGGCGATGGGATAGTCAATTAGCGGTAGGCTGAGGGCTACGCCCCGTTCTCCTGGTTACCCGGAGGATTGCTGTTCTCATCAGAACAATGAGGCTCGCAGCCAGTTCTGATTTGGCCGAGTGTATCCTCAGCCAAGGCGGCTAAATCTAGGCTCCTGCTTCAGGCACGCGTTGCAGCCCGTCGCGAGCCTGCGTGTTCTCGGGCAGCTTCACCTCGTCGGCGAGTCCGAGTGCCATGAGAGCCTTGATGAAGGTCCAGCCGAGGTCGATCTGGCCATCTTCTAGGCCGAGGCGTGCGGATTGTGGGAAAGCGTGGTGATTGCCATGGAAGGCTTCGCCAAATGTGATCAGCCCGTAGGCGGGCAAATTGTAGCCCTGGACCGCAACGTCCTTGACGCTCCAACCCTGATGGCCACGGCGGTGAGCGAAGTGGCCGATCAGCCAATGGCCGGTAAGCGAGACAGAGACGCGCACCGCGATCCCCCATACCACCCAGTTCCAGCCGCCGATGGCGAAGAAGAGTACGGCCCATGGCAACTGTTGCGCCATCCACGTTCGTTCGAGGAATTGGTAGAACCGGTCCCCGCTGACAGCTTTCTCCATGACGAAGGTGGGCGGATGTTGCAGTTTCACCGCACAATGCATCTGCCACCAGGCATCGACGAGGAACGAGCGGCGATGGGCATGTAGCGGGTGGCAATCGCGCTGACGCTGTGCCCAGTCGCGGATGTCGTGCGCATAGATCATGCCGAACGGCCCGGCCATGCCGACCAGCGTGCCCAGATAGACAAGAATGTATTCTACCGCCTTGCTGGTATGAAACGAGCGATGAATGAGCAGGCGATGCATGCCAACCGAATGACCGGCGCAGATGGTGATTGCCGTGGAGATCACGAAGAGTGCTAAGGCGTCCCAGCTGAAAGTCAGCGGGCCGAGAGCCGATGCGATCAATGTCAGCATGCCGGTCCAGATCGATTTCTCCGGCACCCAAACCACTTCGCCATCGGTAGCGCTGCTTTTAGGTGCGGAAATCATGCGTTCGGTAGAAAGGGTCTGCTTCGCTACAGTAGACATTGCCAATTCCAGGCTTTGCGTCGCCCACGCCTTGCAAAGCCGCAGACGGAGAGATATTTAGTTAATAAGCTAAATACTTATTCCTCAATTTAGGCATTTAGGCAATGACCTAAATGGTTATGTTTCCGAGGTTGGTCGTGGTGGAGCAGAAGTCGAACGAGCCAATGGAAGAAGCGTTGAGCTCGAATGGTTCGTTACAGAGCGTCTTCGAGGCACTGGCCTCAGCGCCGCGCCGGCGCATCCTGGCCTATCTGGCACATACGTCGCTGACCGCGGGAGAAATCGCGTCGCGCTTCGACATGTCTAAGCCTTCGATCTCCCAGCATCTCGGCGTGCTGGAGAATGCCGGCCTGATCGCCAAGAAGCGACAAGGCCAGTTCATCCACTATTCGATCGTCCCCAACAATCTCGCCAACACGCTGAACGGCTTCGTGCAAGAAGTCTGCCCAATCGCGCGCCCCATCAAGAGGGAAAGCCGAGAGATCGCAGATGCAAAGACCGGTCCGGAGGAAGGAAGCGAGTAGCGCCGGCGCGTTTTTCCAGGATAAAAGCGGATCCGGGATTTCCGAAGCTCGGCGAGGGCCGCCACGAACGCATGCATCTGACATTGAAGCTGGAAACCACCAAGCCGGCCGGCGCCAATTTCCTGCAGCAGCAGGCCCGCTTTGACGACTTCGTGGAGGAATTCAACACAGAGCGGCCGCACCAAGCCCTTGACATGGCTTGCCCGGCAGAGCGCTACCGTATCTGGCTCGCAAGCTTCATGGACTACGATCTGGGATACTTCGATGACGAGACACGCAGGCTCGAACCACCGCAGAACCCTTTCGGCTCAAAAGTGTTACCTATGTCTCAGGAATAAACCGTAACCCATGTGTCCAGGACGGACCACAATTAATTGGCTGGGGCGCCTGGATTCGAACCAGGGATGACGGTACCAAAAACCGTTGCCTTACCGCTTGGCGACGCCCCACCATGATGGCGGCGATGGTGCCGCTCAGGGAATGCGAGTTGCTCTAGCAAAGCTTCATTCGCCGGGCAATCACAGAGCGGTCGTT
The DNA here is from genome assembly GCF_002968555.1 of Neorhizobium sp. T6_25. Lineage (NCBI taxonomy): Bacteria > Pseudomonadati > Pseudomonadota > Alphaproteobacteria > Hyphomicrobiales > Rhizobiaceae > Neorhizobium > Neorhizobium sp. T6_25. The sequence continues at coordinate 204,499 of NZ_PVBL01000008.1, read as the reverse complement.
TTTTGTTAAATCTCATACTTTCGTGCGGCTCTGGAAATTTACTCGAGGGCGGTGGGCCGTCGCTCTGCGCCCTCGAGTGCCGTTCACCTTTCGCAAAGCCTGCGCTCACCGCGAAAAGGTTGATAGGTGCAGTCGGAGGCACGGAAAGATCGGTAGCTGCGGGAGCAGGCGTTGATGTTGCAGGAGGGCGCGGTCCCCGGCTCGCCTGCCGCCAGCCCCTTGTCCAGATCGAAATCAGGAGCGGGCTCGGCCATCGCCGCGCGGATGAAGTCCCGCCAGATCCGAGCCGGAAGCGAGCCGCCCGTCACGCCTTTCATCGGCGTGTCGTCGTCATTCCCGACCCAGACGCCGACGACCAGCGGCTCGGTGAAACCGACAAACCAGGCATCGCGATTGTTCTGGCTGGTGCCTGTCTTGCCGGCGGCGAACGTGCCGGGATCTGCGTCGCGGCCCGTGCCGCGTTCGACGACGAGCTGCAGCAGGCCAAGGAGGTCGGACTGGTAGGGTGACAGATCGATCGAAGGCGCTGTCTTTTTGCCCACCCTGAAGGCCTGCGATTGGCCCGCCGCCTGAAAATCGATAATGCCCCAAGGTTCGACCGGTGCTTTCCCGAGACGAACCGATGCATAGGCGCTGGTGAGATCGAGGAGATTGGTCTCAGAAGTGCCGAGCGCGAGGGATGGCGTCGGCGCGAGCGGCGTGTCGATGCCGAGTTCCTTGGCGGCCGCGATGACGTTGTCGAGCCCGACTTCCTGCGCCAGGGCGACGGTTGCGGCATTCAACGACCGGGCGAAAGCTTCCGCCAATGTCACCCAGCCCCGGTAACCGCCGCCGGAGTTTTCGGGCGACCAGCCGTCGATCTCGATCGGGGCGTCGAGGACGCGGTCGGAAAGGGTCAGTCCTTTTTTCAAGGCCGCGTAATAAACGAACAGCTTGAACGTGGAGCCGGGCTGTCGCATCGCCGTGACGGCGCGGTTGAACTGGCTCGTCTTGTAGTCGCGCCCGCCGACCATGGCGACGACCGCGCCTTCGGGTGTCATCGCCACCAGCGCCGCCTGGCTTGCACCGAGCGTCTTTCCGTCTTCGCCCAGAGCCTGTGCAACAACCCTTTCGGCAATGCGCTGCAGGCGGGGCACGAGCGTGGTGCGGACCGTCGTCGATCCCGGCGAGGTGCCGGCGATCTCGCTTGCCTGCGGCGATATCCAATCGGCAAACCAGCTTCCCGAGCGGGGCGTCGGTGTGGTCGGGCGAAGTTTGCCGAACTTCGCCTTGGCGGCCGCGGCTTCGTCGGGCGTCAGCTTGCCATTGGCGACCATTGCGGCAAGCACCGTCGCCGTTCGCTGGCGGGCGCCTTCGAAATTGGCGATGGGGTTCAGCTGGCTCGGCGCCTTCAGGAGACCGGCGAGCATGGCAGACTCCGAGACGTCGAGGTCTCCGATGTCCTTGTTGAAGTAGATCCGCGCGGCGGCCGGCATTCCGGTAGCACCGGAACCGAGGTAAGTCGCGTTTAGATACCGTGTCAGGATTTCATGCTTGCCGAGCTTCCATTCGAGCCAGAATGCAACGACCACCTCCTGGATCTTCCGCTTCAGCGTTCGGTCGCTTTCCAGATATTGCACCTTGATCAGTTGCTGGGTGATCGTGCTTCCGCCCTGGGCGACAGAGCCCGCCTGAAAATTCCGGATCAGCGCACGGCCGATACCCTTCGGATCGATACCGTAATGGCTCATGAACCGCCTGTCCTCGATCGACAGGACAGCCTGGATGAGGGACTGCGGAAATTGATCGTAAGCGGCATACGGCCCCTGATAGGGACCCTGACGGACAAGCGGCGCGCCATCCGCCGTTTCCAGGACGATGACCGGCTTCAGCGTGCCGGCGGCAATCTCCCGCCATGGCACGTCCTTCAATGCCCATGTCAGAACGCCCGCCATGACAAGGACGCAGGCGAAGGATGCGAGTGCGGCAACCGTCATCCACGACCACCGCCTGGACGGCCGGTCCTGCGGTGAAAAGCGCCGCCGATGCCGCCAGGCCTTTATTTGGGAAAGGGCTTTGCTGCGGAAGGCTGAAAAGCGCTCCGCCGTTCCGGATGTCGGATTTGGTTCTTGCTCTTTCGGCCTTGCGTATTTCTCCCGAAGAGCGGCAGCGGCGTTCCTTATCCAGAGGGAGGCTGATTGCCAGGACGTTCCGAGATCGTGGCGGAGCGCGGCCAGCAATTCACGGATGGCCCGTCCGCTTTGCCCGAAAGCCGGAGCGGAATTGTCGCCCGCTTTCGGCTCGTCCGGAGGTTTGCCCGGATGCGAGCGTTCGTCGGGACGGTCGTCCGTTTCCGGCGCGCCTTCCGGTACCGCCTCTCTGTCAGTCACGCGCGCAGGCTCGCTGGGGGCATGTTCATCCGGGTTCTTGGAGCTGTCCTCAGGGCGGGTCATTCACTGCGTGGCTGTTGGATTTTGAAAAGGGAACTAGTGCATCATAGCGCAAAAGGAAGATGCTGTGGCGCCCGTCGGTGGTCACAAGCAGTGACGCTCTACTCCCAATGAGGTAAGTCAGGTCAAATAGATAGGCGGCGGAAGCCGTGCCACACTCCGATCTGCAAGGTTTGGCATGCAGGCGGAGGAAATGCATGAAAAAACGGGTGAAAAGCGATCCGAACTGGCCGGAGCCGGTGGTCGTAGCGGTCGGGCGACGGTCTCCGGAGATTATTCGAACGCCTGCGGAGGCCTTGATCTATCTCACCAACAAATGGCCGGCGGCGCGCAACGAACGCTACAGAGCGGCGACCGAGGTCTGCTCCGCGGCGCTGCGCAGACAGATAGACGCGTCGGCTGCACGTGAGACGTTTCTATCCGCCGCGCTCGAGGCGGGAATGCTCCAATAAGCCTGCTGGGCGTGACCGGCATGAAATCCGGTGCGCCCGCGTCGCATGGTTATCCGTTCGGGATCGAGTTCCGCATCGTGGCTTTCCGCGAGACTTCGCGCCGGAGCAGCATGCCGAAGAGGTCGCGCGGCTCGTCGGGGTCTGCGAGGAGGTCGAGATTTTCATAAAGGCCGGTGCCGGCGAGTTTGTCGCGGATATAACGAAGCGCCGAAAAATCCTCGGTCGCAAAACCGACGCTGTCGAACAGCGTCACCTGAGCGCTGCCCGTCCTGCCTGTCGTTAGACCGGAAATCACCTGCCAGAGTTCGGTGACAGGATAGTCCGCCGGCATTTGCTGGATTTCGCCTTCGACGCGGGTCTGCGGCGGATATTCAACGAAGATGTCCGAGCGCAGCAGGATATCCTTGTGAAGCTCGGTCTTGCCGGGGCAGTCGCCTCCGACGGCATTGATGTGGACACCCGGTCCGACCATGTTGTCGGTGAGGATGGTGGCGTTCTGCTTGTCTGCCGTCGCGGTGGTGATCACATGGGCACCCTCGACGGCCTCCTGAGAGGACTGGCATCGGATGATTTCAAAGCCCATCCCGGAAAGATTTTTGGCGCATCGTTCCGTGGCATGCGGGTCGATATCGTAGAGCCGCAGCTTATTGATACCGACCAGTGCCTTGAAGGCGATCGCCTGGAACTCGCTCTGCGCGCCATTGCCGATGATCGCCATGCAATCGGCGCCTTCCGGCACCAGATATTTGGCCGCCACGGCAGAGGTCGCCGCGGTGCGCAGTGCCGTCAGGATGGTCATCTCCGAAATGAGGAGCGGATAGCCGCTGTCGACATCGGAGAGCACCCCGAAGGCCGTCACGGTCTGGCGGCCGGTGCGGGTATTCTTGGGGTGACCGTTGACATATTTGAAGCCATAGAGCGTGCCGTCGCTGGTCGGCATCAGCTCGATCACGCCTTCCTGCGAGTGGGAGGCGATACGCGGCACCTTGTCGAACGCCTCCCAACGGCGGAAATCCGCCTCGATATAGGCCGAAAGCTCCGTGAGGAAATTTTCCACGCCGACGTTCAGGACGAGGTCCATCATGTTCTCGACGCTGATGAACGGCACGATGTTCAGGTTTGGCAAAGCTGGCATGGTCGGCTCCTTAGAAGAGATCATATACTTTTCAGGCAACGCACGCCATGCATGCCATAGCAGCCCCCGTCACTCACCCCTTGTCGTTCATCGCTTCACGGAGCGCATCGTTGATGCGATCCTGCCAGCCGGGGCCGTCCTCCTGAAAATAGGCGAGCACGTCGCTGTCGAGCTTCAGGGACACAAGTTCCTTGACGTTCGGCGGCGCGCGCCGCTCGACCGCGGGAGCGGGGGTGGTCTTCTTGGCCGGCGCAAACAGGGCCTCTGCGGCATCGAGCGGATTGACGGGCCGGCGCGGGGGACGTGTCATGATCATCTCCGTAGAAAGGGAAGGGATCCGTCGCAGTTGTTTCTGCCTGCAGACGCGGCTCCCGCCTCGAACTATCAGCAAGCATGGCGAAATAGCAACCGCCGAGCAGGGAACGACCCGCCGGTGCTCGGTCCCGATGCCGGCCGAGACCTTGACGATCGAACCGGGTGGCGTCTATCTCGCTCCGAAAGCTCATTCCCGTCATTCGAACACATCAGCGGAGGACGCGCTTCATATCCCGATCCTCTTCGGTTCGGGCAGCCCCGCGGCACGTGTGCACCATCTCGTTCACCGTTCAAAAACAGTACAGGCTTGTCATGATCCAGGACTTCTCTTCCATCATCCAGCGTTTCGGTGTCGGCAGCCGTGGAAGTTCGGCTGTCGTGCACCAAGGCACCGGCTATTTCGCGGTAACGCCCCAGTCGCCCTATGACGGGGATCTGAGCGTTGCTGAGCAGACCCGGCAGTTGTTGGCCAAGGCTGAAGCGCGGCTTGCCGAGATCGGCAGCGCCAAGCAGGGCCTGATCTTCTGCGCCATCATGCTCGCCGACATGGACGGTTATGCCGAAATGAACGAGGTCTGGGACGCCTGGGTTTCGGGAATGGCTCCGCCCGCCCGGGCCTGTTTCGAGGCGCGGCTCGCCAATCCCGCCCTCAAGGTCGAGATGATCATGGTGTGCGCTGCGGTATCGGCCGAGGCGTAGTCTCAGGATCGATGCACATTATGCATGGGTGACCTGAAGTATTGTTGCTTTTCCAGGCAGTTGCGAGCGCCTATATCACGGTCATCGAACGACGCCGGAGCCAAGTACGGATGCTGACGTCAGACAGTCTCAGGAAAGGGACCCGATCATGAACGTAGCACGCTCTTTCAACAACTGGCGCAAGTATCGCCAGACCGTCTCAGAACTCGGCCGCATGACCAGCCGCGAACTGCAGGACCTCGGCATCGACCGCGCCGACATCCGCAACGTCGCCCGCGCAGCCAGCGCTCGCTGACCGCAATATCTCTGCCGGATTTTGCATGACGCCCGCCATTGCCGCGGGCGTTTTTGCGTCCAACACCTGCCGTGGTCCTGGTCTCTTCCGGCTCCACGTTCCGGTATGCGTTTTTCGTATAGCTGCACTGCAACATAATGGGTATCAATCGAGCCGGACGGGTGTATAGTCATACTTATCGAAGCGATGCACCTCCTCCCGCAGAGCTTCGTGTTATCAGGCGGCCCACTCCTCCTCCCAGGGACGTCTGTAGGAACGGCGGCACTCCTCCTCCCAGCCGCTGTTCGGTTCTTTTCGGAAAGCCTGCCGCACCTCCTCCCGCGGCAGGCTTTTTCGTTTTGGGGCTGAGGTTTTCCGAAATTCAAGTTGCGCACGTTCGGTCGCGTCCGCCCGGTGCGGTATCCGGCGACGCCTGCCGGAAACGTCCTTCGAGTCGCAGGAAGCCGCCCTGCGGTTTCTCATGGCGAGACCGAATCCCATGTAGCGGCCCAGAATCACAGCCGTTACCGAACCACCAGAAGAGATGGTTCGTATGCTGCGCGCGGTCGTTTTGGCGTGCCCTTTTCTTCTCGCGCCCTGCATTTTCCTCATCGCGAAGCCGATGTCCGCCGAGGCGAGCTTGATGGAGAGGAAGATCGTAACGATCGGTTAAAACCAGGCTCTTTGCGGGGCATCCGTTTACCCTTTGTTAACCATGTCGGCGCTAGAAATCAGTCAACGATTTCTTTACGCAGATGACCAAAATGCTAACAGACGCTCGCTCTATCCGCATCAAGGGCCGCTCTTTTCTGGCGGTTGTCCTCGCCCCTGATCTTCCCTTCGACGACTGGCTCATCCGGCTGGATGACCTTGCGGCACGTTCCGCGGGTTTCTTTCTGGGCCGGCCTGTCGTGCTCGACGTGACCGATCTGCCGATCGACCGCGCCCAGCTGAAGGATCTCATCACCGAATTGGCCGGACGCAACGTCAATATCATGGGCATCGAGGGCGGTCGTCCTTCGATCCTCGGTCCCGGCATGCCTCCGGCACTTAAAGGTGGCCGGCCGGTCTCAGACGAGGCCGTCGCAAAGGAGCCGATCATCGATCTGCGCAACGGCGAGCCGAAGCCGGTCGCGCCGGAGGTTCGGTCCGCGTTGCAGTCGATTGTCATCCGTGAGCCGGTCCGTTCCGGCCAGTCGGTCATCTTTCCGGAAGGCGACGTGACGATCATCGGCTCGGTCGCTTCCGGTGCCGAAATTATCGCCGGCGGATCGGTGCATATCTACGGGACCCTGCGTGGCCGGGCCATGGCGGGATCGCTTGGAAACGCGTCGGCGCGCATCTTCTGCCGCAAGCTCGAAGCCGAGCTGGTGGCAATCGACGGCATCTACAAGATGGCGGAAGACATGGCCCCGGGCCTTCGCGGACAGTCAGTCCAGCTTTGGCTTGAAGGGGATTCGATCATTGCAGAGAAACTTATTTGAGCCGAAGCCGGCCAGCAAACAGGAGAGCAAGATGGGGAAAGTCATCGTAGTCACTTCAGGCAAGGGCGGGGTTGGCAAGACGACCTCGACTGCCGCATTGGGAGCGGCTCTGGCGCAGCGAAACGAACGGGTTGTAGTCGTCGATTTTGACGTCGGGCTGCGCAACCTCGACCTGGTGATGGGTGCCGAGCGCAGGGTCGTTTACGACCTGATCAACGTCATTCAGGGTGAAGCCAAGCTCACGCAGGCGCTGATCCGCGACAAGCGGCTGGAGACGCTGTACCTGCTGCCGGCCTCGCAGACGCGCGACAAGGACAATCTGACACCCGAGGGTGTGGAGCGGGTCATTACCGAGCTGAAGCGGGTGTTCGACTGGGTCATCTGCGACAGCCCGGCCGGGATCGAAAGCGGCGCCACGCTCGCCATGCGCCACGCCGACATGGCGGTGGTGGTTACCAATCCGGAAGTCTCGTCGGTTCGCGACTCGGACCGTATCATCGGCCTGCTCGACTCGAAGACGATGAAGGCAGAGCGCGGCGAGCGTATGGAGAAGCACCTGCTTCTGACGCGCTACGACGCCAACCGCGCGGAGCGGGGCGACATGCTGAAGGTCGAGGACGTGCTGGAAATCCTGTCCATCCCGTTGCTCGGCATCATCCCGGAGAGCATGGACGTGCTGCGTGCCTCCAATATCGGTTCGCCCGTCACTCTGGCAGACGCCCGCAGCGCTCCGGCCATGGCCTATTTCGATGCCGCACGCCGGCTTGCAGGAGAAGTTCTGCCGATCACGATCCCCGGGGAAAAGCGGGGGATATTCGGCAAGATCTTCGCACGGAGGGCCGCATGACTATATTCAATCTTTTCCGCAAACAGCGCTCCGCTCCGACTGCGCGTGAACGCCTGCAAGTGCTTCTCGCCCACGAGCGCTCGTCGAGCGGCTCGGACCTCGTATCCTTGCTTCGCGAGGAGATTCTTGCGGTGATCGCCAAGCATGTGCAGGTCGACAGCGACAAGGTGCAGGTCAAGATGGACCGTGACGAGAACGTCACGATCCTCGAGATCGACGTCGAGATTCCGTTGGGTGCCGTCAGCCAGGCGGCCTGAGCCGGCAGACTCCACCGGGTCATGAGTTTCGAAACGCGGACAATCCGGTTGTCCGCGTTTCGTGTTTCGCGCCTGCTTGCGCGAACGAAGACGGCCTGCTTGGCACGTCGCTTGCTTCGTAAAACGGTTGCCCCTGCAAAAGGAAACGGCCGTGTACGCGAACATAAATCCCTCCATCGACGTCAGGTTGCTGCGCACCACCTATCTGCTGCTGAGGGAGCGCAATGTCTCCAAAGTCGCGGTGCTGCTCGGACACAGCCAGCCGGCGGTCAGCGCCTGCCTGAAGAAGGCGCGGGAAATCTTCTCCGATCCGCTTCTGGTGCGCAGCGGCCAGAAACTGGTGCTCACCGAGCGCGGCGAAGAGGTGATGACCTCGATCGCGGCCATGCTCGAAGGTCTGCTGGACACGCTGAACCGCAGCAGCCAGTTCGATCCCGGCATGGTCCACAGCCGGATGCGGATCGCCGCGGTCAATTGTTTCGGCACCTTCCTCATTCCGCCGATCGCCACCAGCATCCGGCGCGAAGCGCCCGGCATATCGGTCGACTTTTTTGCGCCCTCCGAGCAGAGCGATCTCATCGAGGATCTGGGGTCTGGTCGGGTGGACATGGTAATCGGCAACTGGCCGGCGCCGCAGCAGAGCCTGAAGTCGAGCACGCTCCTGCATTGCGAGATTGCCTGCGTGGTCCAGAAGTCGACCCCCCTGGCGAGGCGCGGCCGCCTTCTTCTCGAGGACTATCTCGATGCTGACCACGTCTCGCCGACGCCGGGCTCGAATGCGGTCTACAGCCCGATCGATGGGCGACTCGCGCAGCTCGGGATGCGCCGCCGCATCGCCATGTCTGTTCCCGAATACGCGCTGATCCCGGCAATTCTTGCCGAAACCGACCTGATCTTTACGACGGCGCGACCCTATGCCGAATATATCGTCGCGAATGCTCCGGCCAACCATCTGCAACTCGTCGAGGCACCGAGGGAATTCGACCAGATGAACCTCTACCTTCTATGGCACGAGCGGGCCCATAACAGCGGCGCCAACCGGTGGCTGCGCAATGTCATCCGCACCGTCGCGCGGCGCTTCGACCAGACGCTTCATCCGGTTCCGTCCGAAATGCCGCTGCGGGCGGTGTCCTGAGCCGATCGAGTATAAGCAAACGGATATACCCGCTATCGACGGTCGCGGCATTCACCCGCGGACAAAATTTGCCCATGCTGCAGGCAGGATTTACATCTGCCAAAGAATTGAGCAGGCAGATTTAGCGCCGGGGAATTTCGAATGCTGATGCACACACTTCTCGTGGATGGCGCCAATCGCGATCCAGACCACGCTTGTTTCCACTGGGTCGATCGCGACAGGAGCCTGACCTATGCCGGGGCAGTCGAAGCGATGGAGCGCGCTGCGGGCGCATTGCATAGTCTCGGGGTCAGGCCCGGCGACCGAGTGACGATCTTTGCCCACAATGGCATGGACTACCTGACGACGATGCTGGGCTGCTGGCGGCTCGGGGCGATTTCAGCTCTCGTAAACGTCAAGTTCGCCGACGAACTTGCCTATTATTTCGGCGATCACCAGCCGACTGCGGTCGTTTATACCCATGACAAACATGAACAGGTCAGCGCCGCGGCCGCCGGCGTGCCGACGGTCCGGGCATTGATCTGCATGGACGGGCCGCAGCCGGGCGCTCACTCTCTGCCGGAATTGATGGCGGCTGCCCTGCCGGTGCCCGCCGATCCGGGCAACGAAGATGCGATTGCCCATCTTTCCTATACGTCCGGGACTACCGGCAAACCGAAGGGCGCCTGCCTCAAGCATGAGCCGACGGTGAGGGCGACCCGCTGCATCGCCGAGCGGCTGCAGATCACTGCGGACGACGTTTCGTTCGGCCCAAGCGCCTTGTCGAGCTCCTATCAACTAGTGGGAAATCTTCTGCCGCAGCTGTCGCGCGGCGCGGCGATCAACGTGATGGGCCGTTGGACGCAGGAGGCCGGTTTCGATGCACTCGAAGCTCGCGGGGCGACCATGCTGATCGCCAATCCGCCTATCCTGACCGATGTGCTCAACGAGGCCGCCATCCGCGGCCATGCACCGGCGAAGCTGCGCATGAGCATGTCGGGCGGCGGACCGGTTCCACCGGTTCTCAAGGCCGGCTGGCTGGAAAAGCTGACGCTGCCATTGGTCGAAAGCTACGGCCAGTCCGAGCTGGGCGGTTTCGTGGCGCTCGGTTTCCCGAAGCTCGATAGCGCCGACATCGAGACCCGTCGTGCAGGCATGCCGCTGCCGGACAAGGAGGTGCGCATCCTCAATTCCGACGGTTCCGAACTTCCCTGCGGTTCGGTCGGCGAGATTGCGCTTCGCGGCGGTTTCATGTGGGGTTACTGGGGCAAGCCCGAAAAGACCGCCGAGACGTTGCGTGGCGGCTGGCTGTGGACCGGTGATATCGGCACGATCGACCGGCACGGCTTTGTCACCATGATGGGACGTCGCTCCGAGCTTCTCGAGGTCGGCGGCAAGACCTGGTATCCGCGCGATGTGGAAGAGGCGCTATCGACGGTCGCCGGCATCGAGCAGGCGGCAGTGGTCGGCGTCCCGGATCCGACCATGAAGACGCGGCCGGTCGCCTTCGTGCAGGCCGCCGCGCCCATCGACGGGGAGGCCGCCAAGGCGCAGATCGCAGCGACGCTTCCCTACGACCTCTCCGTGATGACGGTGATCTCGCTCGCAGAGCTGCCCATGACCCCCACCGGCAAGATCGCCAAGGCGGAGCTGGCGGCACGCGCCGCCGCGGCCTGACACTGAAACCGAGGATATGTCGATGAAGCTGAAATCGCATTGGTGGTGGGATCATACCGCAAAGGACTTCTCCGAGTTCGAGATGGAGAGGTTCGTTGCGATCCTGCCGATCGCCGCCGTCGAGCAGCACGGGCCACACCTTCCGGTCCGCGTCGATGCCGCGATCAATGCCGGCGTCGTCGCCCGCACGGTCGAGCTGATGGAAGACGACCTGCCGGTTCTGGTGCTGCCGATGATGCCTGTCGGCAAGTCGGTCGAGCACACCGCCTATCCGGGGACACTGACCTTCAACTACGACACGCTCGCCAAAATGTGGTTCGAGCTCGGAGAGAGCGTCCATCGCGCCGGCTGCCGCAAGATCATCTTCGTCAATTCGCATGGCGGCCAGCCGCAGGTGATGGACATCGTCTGCCGCGAGCTGCGCATCAAGCTCGACATGTTCGCCGTCAGCGCCTGGGCGAGTGCCGGCGCTGATTTCTCCGACCTGTTCAGCGCCCACGAGATGAAGCACGGCATTCACGGCGGCGAAGCGGAGACCAGCGCGATGCTGCATCTGCATTGCGAGCTGATCGACATGCAGTACGCCGAGGATTTCGTGCCCGTCTCCGTGGAGCTCGAAGCGGCCGGCGGGTTGCTGATGCCGGAAGGTCGGATCGGTTACGGCTGGCAGACCCAGGACGTGCAGCCCTCCGGCGCCTGCGGCAATGCGGCTGCAGGCGATGCCGAACGCGGCCGGCTCTATGTCGAGCGCAGCGCCGCCAATCTCCTGAAGCTGATCAGGGAAGTGCTGGATTTCCCGCTCGACCGGATCACTTCCAAAACCATGTACAAGGGGTGATGGCTTGACGATCCCACGCGCACCATACGGCGTTGCAGGCCCCGAAAGGGGCGAGCTTCTGCTCGATGATGGCGTCGTGCTGGTGTCGGATATCTATCGTCCGCAAGGGGAGGGCAGGTTCCCGGTGCTGCTGATGCGCCAACCCTATGGACGTGCCATTGCCTCGACATTGGTGCTCGCGCACCCCTCCTGGTACGCCGCGCATGGCTATATCGTGGTGATCCAGGATGTGCGCGGCTGCGGCGATTCCGGCGGCCTCTTCGAGGCCTTCGTCAGCGAGGTCGCGGATGGGGCTCGCACGCTGGAATGGGCGGCCAAATTGCCCGGAAGCAACGGCAAGCTCGGTCTCTACGGCTTCAGTTACCAGGCGGTGACACAATATTTTGCCATTGCCGGCAAGGGAAGTGTGCGGCCGGATGCGATTGCGCCTGCCATGGGCTCCTGGATGCCACGCGACGACTGGGCCTATGAGGGCGACGCCTTCCGGCTCGGGCTCAATGCCGGCTGGGCGGCGCAGATGGCGCGGCTGACGGCGGCGCGGCGGGAGGATGCCGGGACCTTTTCTGCCCTCGGCGGCGCGGCAGATGATGTGGCCCTTCGAGACCTGCTCGTCTCCCGGTCCGACATATCGCATCTCGCCAAATGGGTGGCGGACGAGAGCGACTATTGGGACGCGGTTTCACCCGGCGGGCTGCTGGCCGACGATCTCCTCGATATTCCGGTTCTCCATACCGGTGGCTGGGCCGACTTCTTGCTTCATGGAACCTGGGCCGCCGATGCAGCCTTTCGGCGGAAACATCCGGAGAGTTCACATCTGGTGATCGGCCCTTGGGCGCATGCGCCGTGGAACCGGGCATGCGGTGCCACCGACATGGGGCAGGGGGCGGAATTCTCGGTCGATCGCGCCCAATTGACCTTCTTCGATTTCTATCTCAAGGGGCTTGGCGCGCGGCCGCAGCCGGTGCGGCTGTTCGACATGGGGCGGCGCTGCTGGCTCCATCTCGCCGTCTGCCCGGCGGCCGGCGAAACCGCTTTCTTCCTCTCCTCGTCGGGTCTCGGCGCTGCCATGGTCAGCGACGGTAGCCTTTCGACGGAGAGCGGCTTGGCGTCTCGCGATACATTCGTCCACGACCCCACGCGCCCGACGGCGCTTGTCGGTGGTCATCTCGGGACGCCGGCCGGTTTTGCCGATCGCAGCGGCCACGACAACCGCGCCGACGTTGCCGTCTACACAAGCGCGCCCTTCGAAGCGGCGAGGTCCTATATCGGGAAAGCCTTTGCCGAGATCGAGGTCGAGACGCAGTCCGAAGGTTTCGATCTCTGCGCGACATTGTCGCTCGTCAGCCCGTCTGGAGAGGCGAGGGTGCTCAGTACCGCTTATGCCCGCCTCGTCGGCGGCCGGCGGATTTTGGCACGCGTCAGCCTGCGCCCGGTCTGCGTCACCGTGCTGGAAGGTTTCGCGTTGCGGCTTTCGCTGCAGGGCGCCGGCGTGCCGGTCTTCGAAGTTCATCCCGGCGACGGGCCGTTCGCGTCCGTGCCCGAAATGGCGCGGCGACCGATCACCATTTCCATCTGCCATGGCGGGACGACGCGTTCCCGCCTGATCATGCCCGAGGCTCTCGACCATGTCGCATAAGCACTACCTGACGCTCGACAATATCACGGCCACCTACGGCGATTCCGTCGCCGTCAGCGGCCTCACGATCGAGGTCGCCAAGGGCGAGCTTCTGTCGCTGCTCGGGCCGTCCGGCTGCGGCAAGACGACGACGCTCCGGATGATCGCCGGTTTCGTACAGCCGTCGGAAGGGCGCGTCATCCTCAACGGCGAGGACATCAGCAAGCGGCCCGTCCATACACGCAATATCGGCGTCGTCTTCCAGTCCTACGCGCTGTTCCCGCACCTGACGGCGCTCGACAATGTCGGTTTCGGCCTGCGCATGCGCCATGTCGGCAAGGCGGAATGCCGCGCCCGCGCTGCCGCGGCACTCGATACGGTCGGGCTCGGGGCCTATTACGACCGTTATCCCGGCCAGCTTTCCGGCGGCCAGCAGCAGCGCGTGGCGCTTGCCCGTGCGCTGGTGATCGAGCCGGATGTGCTCCTCCTCGACGAGCCGCTTTCCAATCTCGACGCCCATCTGCGCGCCGACATGCGCACCGAAATCCGCACGCTGCAGCAGCGGCTTGGCATCACCACCGTCTTCGTCACCCATGACCAGCAGGAAGCGCTTGCGATGTCGGACCGCGTCGCGGTGATGAACAAGGGCCTGCTGGCCGAGATCGGCACGCCGGTCGCATTGTGCGACCGGCCGCATTCGCCATTTACCGCCTCCTTCCTCGGCGCCCGCACGGTGATCGAGGGGAAGACTGAGAACGGTCTGTTCTCCGCTCCGGGGCTCACCTGTGAGGGCGCACCTTCCGGCGCTACCCGCCTCGTTCTGCGTGCGTCGCGGCTCAGGCTCTCGGACGGGCCAGGGCCGCTCAATGTCTCTGGCACGCTCGTCAATGCAGCCTTCCTCGGCGACACCTACGAAGCCGATATCCAATCCGCATGCGGCACGATCCGCCTGATCGTGCCTTCGGATATGCCGCCTCCGCCCCTCGGGACGCCGTGCAGCATCCAGACCCAGCCGGGTGGCGCCACATTCATCTGACCGAAAAAAGGGGAACCAAGACATGAACGTCTCGCGTCGTACATTCAACAAGCTCATCGCCGGTGCCGGTCTCGCCGCACCGTTCCACATCATCCGTCCCGCATCCGCGCAGGAGCCCAAGAAGGGCGACGAACTGGTCGTCGGCATCTGGGGCGGCGCGCAGGAAAAGATCGTCAGGGAACATGTCGAGAAGCCGCTCGTCGAGAAATACGGCTGCAAGATCAGCTACGTTCTCGGCGGTACCGGCGACCGCCGTGCCCGCGCCTATGCCGAGCGCGGCCGTCCGAGCTTCGACGTCCTCTACCTGAACATCTTCGAAAGCCGCCAGGCCGTGAAGGACGGCGTGACCCAGGCGCCGACGCCCGCCGTCAAGAACTTCGAGGCGCTCTATCCGAGTGCGCGAAAGGGCGGCTACGGCGTTGCCTTCAACCCCTGCACGATCGTCTACGACAAGACCAAGGCGTCGAAGCCGATCACCTCCTGGAAGGACATGTGGAACCCGGAATGGAAGGGCCGCATCGCCTGGCCGGATGGTCTGGGCGCCGAAGGCATTTCCGCGCTGATGATGGCCGCCCGCGTCTGGGGCGGAGACGAGAAGAACGCCGACATCGCCTTCGAAAAGGTCAAGGAACTGAAGCCGTTCGCAGCGATCCAGGGCAGCCAGGCGCAGCTCTTCGAGATGTTCGACCAGAAGCTCGCCGATCTTTCGGTCGAATTCGGCAGCTTCACCCAGTCTTATGTCGAAACGCGCAATCCCAATATAGCGATCGCCAAGCCAGTCGAGGGGCAGGCGCTTTCGATGAACGTCGCCTGCATCACCGAAGGCACGAAGAACCAGAAGCTCGCCGAGGAATGGATCAACCTGCACCTCTCCGAACCCTGCATGCTCGCCTACGCGCGCCAGATCTACTACTCGCCGACCGTCAGCAACATCACGGTCCCGGACGACATCAAGTCTAAGCTCGTGCTCGGCGATGCCGATGTCGCCAAGCTCGTCGACTTCGATTGGGACGTGATCAATGCCAGCCGGGCCAAATGGCAGGCGAAATACGATCGGGAGATCGCGGGATGAACCGTTGGATCGGACCGGCGCTTGCAGCGCCGGTCAGCCTTTGGCTGCTTCTGTCCTTCGCGGCGCCGATGTTCGTGGTACTCGTGCTCTCCCTGCACGAGTATCCCGATCCTTTCGGCCCGCTGTTCATAACGCCGTCGATCGCGCAGTTTCGGGATATCGTCTCGGACGGCTTCTATTTCGGCGTGGTCTCCGAAACCATCCTGCTCGGCCTCGGAGTGACCGTCATCACCGCGCTTCTCGGTTATCCGCTCGCTCACTGGCTGGCGCGGATGCCGGCAAAATACCGCGCGGCCGCGTTCGCCGTCATCCTCATTCCGCTGCTGACCAATGTCGTGGTGCGCTCGCTCGGCATCATTCTCCTGCTGGCACCCGAAGGGCTGATCAATTCGGTCACCGGCCTCATCGGAATTCCGCCGGCGAGATACATGCTGTTCACCCACGGCGCGGTCGCCGTCGCATTGGCGCAGGTCTTCCTGCCGTTCATGGTGCTGGCGCTCTACGACAACCTGCAGAACACTTCGCCGCGCGTTCATGAGGCGGCGCAGAGCCTTGGCGCTTCCCCCGCGGTCCGGTTCCTCACCGTCGACCTGCCGCTGTCGCTGCCCGGCCTTCGCTCCGGGGCCGTCATCGTTTTCCTGATGGCGACCACGGCCTACGTTTCCGCCTCGCTGCTCGGCGGAAAGAAGGTCTGGACCACCGGCATGCTGGTGCTGCAGGAGGCGATCAAGAACCTCAATGCGCCGCTTGCCGCAGCACTTGCGATCATCATGACCGTCACCGGTCTCGCGTTTGCGGCGCTCTGCGCCTACTCGCTCAATCGCCTGATGCCGTGGCTGAAGGGCAAGCCCAGCAATCCCTGGAGCATTCCGCGTTGGCTGGTGCCGATCATCAACATTTTCGGGCCGATCGTCTCGAAGCTGCTGCTCGCCACCTCGCTGCTGCTCCTGCTGCTGCCGTTGGTGCTCGTGTGCATCCAGAGTTTCAACGACGTGCCGCAGGCGACCGCATCCGGCTTCCGCGGCTTCACGCTGAAATGGTACGAAGCGGTGTTCTTCGCCGGAACCTATGCGGACGCCTTCTGGGTGTCGGTGAAGCTCGCCGTCACCTCGATGCTGGTGGCGCTTTCGCTCTCGCTGCCGGCAGCTTTCGCGCTCGCCCGTTATCCGTTCAAGGGCCGTTCTGCGCTTCTGACGTTCTGGTTGCTACCGATGTCGCTGCCGCATGTGGCGATCGGCGTCGGCATGCTCAGGCTGCTGCAGATCTACCTGATCATCCCGCCCTTCCTCGGCCTCGTGGCGATCCACGTGATCGTCATCCTGCCGTTTGCGATCACGCTTCTGACCACCTCGGTCATGGGGCTCGACCAGGCGCAGGAAGAGGCGGCGGCGAGCCTCGGGGCAAGCCCGGCGCGGCGGTTCTTCCTGATCATCATGCCGGGCCTGGCGCCGGGACTGTTTGCGGCCGGCATCGTCGGCTTCCTCCTGAGCTTCGGCGAGGTGACGGTGACGAGTTTCCTGACCACCGCCCGCCTGACGACGCTTCCGGTCCGCATCTACTCCGAATCGACCTTCAGCCTGGAGCCGACCGCGCATGCGATCTCCGCCGTGCTGATCGTCTTCACGGTCATTGCGCTGGTGCTGGTGGGCAGGGTGGTTCGCCTCGACAGGCTCTACGCACGCTGAATTGGAAACGGTAGCGGGCTGGCCGGCCCGCTTGACAGGCATACTGAAAACCGACAGTTATCGTCCTATTCCGAGGGGAGCATCTTGACGATGCTGAGATGGCGCTGAGCCGGACCCTTGAACCTGATCCGGGTCATGCCGGCGTAGGAACGGAAATAGGCGTCATCCGACGATACTTTCTCTTCTCCGCTTCACCTGGGTCTCCGTGATTGACTGATCTGGAGATCGACCGATGACATCCATTCTTCCCGTTGTCCCGAGAGGGTGTCCGGTCCCGGCGTGCAGGTTCGGCGCGTAGCATCATGCGCGCGTCCCATGCGGTCATCGGCCTCGTCCTGCTTGTCGCCCTCTGGCAAGCGGGCGTCTGGCTGTTTGCTCCGCCTCGCTACATTCTGCCGTCTCCGATTGCCGTCGCTTCCGCCTTCGGGCGGCAGCCGGGTTTCCTGCTGCAGAACAGCCTCGTCACGCTGACGGAAATCGCGCTGGGCCTCGCGATCGGCGCAGGCCTCGGCATCGCCACGGCCTTCGGCGTCGCCGCGTTGCCGCGGCTTGGTCGTCTCGTCTGGCCGATGGTGCTGATCCTGCAGGCCTTTCCCGTCTTCGTGCTGGCGCCGATCCTGGTTCTCTGGCTGGGTTTCGGCCTCGCCTCGAAAGTGGCGATGACGACGATCATCATCTTCTTTCCGGTCGCCTCCGCCTTTGCCGACGGTCTTCGCCGCACCGACCAGGAAATCCTCGACGCCGTCTCGCTGGAGGGCGCGAACCACTGGCAGACGCTGGTGTCGATGCGCGTGCCGCTGGCGATCCCGAGCCTGGTCTCAGGGCTCCGGGTTGCTGCCCCGCTTGCGCCGCTTGGGGCCGTGGTCGGCGAATGGGTGGGCGCGTCCGGCGGGCTCGGCTTCGTGATGGTCCAGGCCAATGCCCGCATGCAGACCGACACGGTGTTCGCGGCGATGACCATACTGGCAATCCTCACTCTTATTCTAAGGCTTCTTATCGACCGGCTGACCGCCGGGCTCGCCCCGTGGGCCAGCGAAGCCGACCCTTCATCTTCATCCGCATCAGGGAGTTCCGTCCGATCATGATCCGTATCCTCACTGCGTCCTTCATCGCGCTGGCCAGCCTTGCCACCCCGATCTCTGCGCAGGCCGCCGACAAGCTCAGCGTGCTGCTCGAATGGTTCGTCAATCCGGACCACGCACCGATGGTCATCGCCAAGCAGCGCGGGCTGTTTGCCGATGCCAATCTCGACGTCGAGCTTATCCCGCCGTCCGATGCCTCCGCGGTGCCGCGGCTGGTTTCGGCCGGCCAGGCGGATATCGGCATCCACTACCAGCCCAATCTCTATCTCGACCATGAGGCGGGCCTGCCGCTCGTGCGGTTCGGCACGCTGGTCGAGACGCCCTTGAACACGGTCACGGTTCTGGCGGACGGGCCGATCAAGAGCCTCAAGGACCTGAAGGGCAAGAAGGTCGGCTTTTCCGTCACCGGCTTCGAGGATGCGATGCTGAAGCGCATGCTGGCCTCCGAAGGGCTTTCGAACGCTGACGTGGAACTGATCAACGTCAATTTTTCGCTGTCACCGTCGCTGATCGGCGGCAAGGTGGATGCGACGCTCGGCGGGTTCCGCAATTTCGAGCTGACCCAGATGAAGATCGAGGGCCATCCGGGTCGCTCGTTTTTCCCGGAAGAGCACGGGGTTCCGGCCTATGACGAGCTGATCTTCGTCACCCGCCGCGATTCTGCCGCCGACAACCGGCTGCCGCGCTTTCTGCACGCCGTCGAGCAGGCTTCGATCTACATCACCAACCATCCGCAGGAGGCTTGGCAGCTGTTTGTCAAGGCCTATCCCAACCTCGACGATGAGTTGAACCGCACCGCGTTCTTCGACACGCTGCCGCGCTTTGCCAAGCGTCCGGCCGCACTCGACCAAGGCCGTTACCAGCGCTTCGCCGCCTTCATGCAGGAAATGGGACTGATCAAGACCGTGCCGCCGATCGGGGACCTCGCGGTCGAAATCAAGTAGGCCAAGCTGCTGATATTGTTTGATTTGAGCGCCGGGGTTCGCGTAACGTGATTTCCATGCCAGATAGGCATCGCACGTTACGTACCCCGGAGTTTGCTTGACCATCGGACTTGCCCATGCGGAACTGATCGCGGTTCTGTCCGCCGTCACCGGCGACGAGCCGCGCGTGATGACGGTTCGCTCCGGCGATGCGCTGCCATCCGGGCCCTTCGAGTTTGGGCACAGGAGCCTGCAGGCCGGGCTTCGCGAATGGGTGGGGGATCAGACGGGCCATCCGCTCGGTTATCTCGAACAGCTCTATACCTTCGCCGACCGCGACCGGACCCATGAGGATGCCGAGGGGCGGACGATCTCGATCAGTTATCTCGGCCTTGTCCGCGAGCAGGCCGCGCCCGGTGCCGGAAAACCCGGTTGGCATGGCTGGTACGAATATTTCCCCTGGGAAGACCATCGCGGGGGGAGGCCAGAGATTCTGGCCGCCATCACCGGCCGCCTGCAGGATTGGGTTGCGGCGGAAACTGCGCGGCGCGAACACCGCCGGCGCCGCGTCGATTTTGCCTTCGGCCTCGACGGCGCCGCCTGGAACGAGGATCTCGGCCTGCAGCGTTACGAACTGATGTACGAGGCGGGGCTCGTTGCCGAGGCGGGCTGCTCGCCGGCCAAAAGTTTCGGGCGTTCGATGTTTGCCGACCACCGCCGCATCCTGGCGACCGGGATCGCGCGGCTGCGCGCCAAGATCAAGTACCGCCCGGTGGTCTTCGAATTGATGCCGGAGAGTTTTACGCTGTCGCAGTTGCAGCGCACCGTCGAGGCACTGGCTGGCCTGACGCTGCACAAGCCGAATTTCCGCCGGCTGATCGACCAGCAGGAGCTGATCGAGGAAACCGGCGAGGCGACCAGCGAAACCGGCGGGAGACCGGCCAAGCTTTTCCGCTACCGCCATGCGGTCCTCGAAGAGCGCGCGCTTTCCGGTTCGAAACTTCCGCTTTCACGTAATTGACATAAACTCTAAACGAGAATATGTCTCTGCGCCGGATATACTCACTTCGAGTATAAAAGGAGCAGCTGATGAATTCTCCGCTTTCGGTTTCCCAGCTTTACGATCGTGTCAGCCGTGTCATCCCCAAGGCCGAGTGGATGAGCTACGAGGCGGATGTCGCAGCGATCCTTGAGTTGAAGCGCACTCGCAACGCCGTCATCCTCGCTCACAATTACCAAACGCCGGAAATCTTCCATGGCGTCGCGGATATCGTCGGTGACAGTCTGGCGCTCGCCCGCAAGGCGATCGAGGTGGATGCGGATGTCATCGTGCTCGCCGGCGTGCATTTCATGGCGGAGACGGCAAAGCTGCTCAACCCCGGAAAGACCGTGCTGATCCCTGACATGGAGGCGGGCTGTTCGCTGGCGGATTCGATCACGCCCGAGGACATCGCGCTGCTGCGGCAGGCGCATCCGGGCGTGCCGATCATCACCTACGTGAACACTTCGGCGGCGGTGAAGGCGGCATCCGATATTTGCTGCACCTCCGGCAATGCCAAGCAGGTGGTGGAATCGCTCGGCGTTCCGAAAGTGCTGATGATCCCGGACGAATACCTGGCGCAGAACGTGGCGCGGGAAACCAATGTCGAGATCATCGCCTGGCACGGCCATTGCGAGGTGCACGAGCTGTTCAATGCGCAGGACGTCCGCGATCTGCGCGAGGCGCATCCGGGCGTCGTGGTACTGGCGCATCCGGAATGCCCGCCGGAGGTGGTGGCCGAGGCCGATTTTGCCGGTTCGACTGCCGTCATGTCCGATTATGTCGGCCAAAAGAAGCCGGCTCGCGTCGTGCTTCTGACGGAGTGCTCGATGAGTGACAATGTCGCCGTGCATCATCCGGATGTGGAATTCGTGCGGCCCTGCAATCTCTGCCCGCACATGAAGCGCATCACGCTGTCCAACATCCGCAAGGCGCTGGAGGAAAACCGGCACGAGGTGACTGTCGATCCGTCGATCGCGGTTGCCGCCCGCCGCGCGGTCGAGAGGATGCTCGCCATATGACCGAGATCCTCGACCATCTCGCCGGCCGTGTCGCGATCGTCGGCAGCGGTCTGGCGGGGCTGGTGACGGCGTTGACCTTGGCGCCGCAGCCCGTCGTGCTGATCACCCGCGCCGCCCTGGGTGCGGAAACGTCGAGTGCCTGGGCGCAGGGCGGCATTGCCGCAAGCTTGGGCGCTGACGACAGCGCGGACCTGCATCTGGCGGATACGCTTGCCGCCGGTGACGGACTTTGTGATCCGGCAGTCGCCGATTCGATCCTGAAGGAAGCTCCGAACGCCATCGCCATCCTGGAAAAATTCGGCGTGCGTTTCGACCGGGCAGAGGACGGTTCGCTTTCGCTCGGCCTAGAGGCCGCCCATTCGCGCCGCCGTATCGTGCATGTGGCGGGCGACGGATCGGGTGCGGCGATCGTCCGGGCTCTGGTCGAGGCCGTTTCCAGGACACCGTCGGTCACGGTGCTTGATGGTGTCGAGGTTCGTCGGCTTTTGACGAATGGCGACGCAGTGCCCGGCCTGCTCTGCGCGGCGGCCGCCGGCGCGGTTATCTTGCCGACCGCGCGGGTGGTTCTGGCGACCGGCGGTCTCGGCGGGTTGTATGACGCGACCACCAACCCCACCGGCAATTTCGGTCAGGGCGTGATGCTTGCGGCACGGGCGGGCGCGCTGCTTGCGGATATGGAATTCGTGCAGTTCCACCCGACGGCACTGGATTCGCAGCGCCGGCCGCTGGCGCTGGTCAGCGAGGCGGTGCGCGGCGAGGGCGCGGTGCTGGTCAACGAAAGGGGCGAGCGTTTTCTCGCCCGCGAACCGGGCGCGGAACTTGCCGCGCGCGATATAGTGGCGCGTGCCATCAGTGCCGAGATCGCCCGCGGCGGACGCGTCTTTCTCGATGCGCGGCCGGCGCTCGGAAGCGGGTTTTCACGCCGCTTCCCGGCGATCGACGCGCTCTGCCGGGAAGCGAGCGTCGATCCGAATTCCGACCTCATCCCGGTTCGTCCCGCTGTTCATTACCACATGGGCGGGGTAGCGACGGACGCAAATGGCCGCAGTTCTGTCCCGGGTCTCTGGGTGGTCGGCGAGGCGGCTTCGACCGGTCTCCACGGCGCCAACCGGCTGGCCAGCAACTCGCTTCTGGAAGCGGCCGTGATGGGCATGCGGGCCGCGCGGGATCTCTCGGCGACCTCTGCCGGAACGATTCATCAGATCGCCGATGCCGAATTGCCGGTGCCGGCGGATATTTCCGCCGTGCGGCCGATCGTGTCGCGACATCTCGGCGTCCTCAGAAACGCCGGTGCCATTCATGGTGCGATCGCAAGCCTGTTGCCGCTCGTCGAAAGCGAAGGATCGGCCGCCGATCCGGCGATCGTGGCGCTGCTGATCGCCGTCTTCGCGTCGCTGCGACAGGAATCCCGCGGCGCGCATGCCCGCACCGATTTCCCGTTGAAGCTTGCCTATGCGGAACGGCGGCAGTTGCGCCTTGCCGATGCGCTGGACATCGCCCGCGCGACCGCTTCCCATCCCCTTGCCCGGAGTGCCTGACATGATCCTTGCCGCCCTTCCGCGACTTCTCGTCGAACCGCCTGTGCGCGCTGCACTTCTGGAAGACCTCGGCCTTGCCGGCGACGTCACGTCCACGGCGGTCATTCCGGCTGGTCATCGCTCGACCGTTGTCATGGCGGCTCGTAAAGCCGGGGTCATCGCTGGGCTGGATGCGGCCGAGCTCGCCTTCCAGCTCGTCGATCCGAAGATCGTCATGACGCGCCACGTAGAAGATGGCGGGGCGGTGAAGCCCGGCGATGTGATCGCCACGATCGAAGGCCCGTCCCGCGGGCTTCTGACCGGCGAGCGAACGGCACTGAATTTCCTGGGCCATCTCTCCGGCATCGCCAGCGTCACGGCCGGCATCGTTGCGGCGATCGCGGGCACCAGGGCCTCCGTCGTCTGCACCCGCAAGACGACGCCGGGGCTTCGGGCGCTGGAGAAATACGCGGTACGCGCCGGCGGCGGCATGAACCATCGTTTTGCGCTCTATGACGCCGTGCTGATCAAGGACAATCATGTGGCGATCGCCGGCGGCATAACCGAAGCCATCGGCCGCGCCAAGGCGGGTGTCGGGCATATGGTCAAGATCGAGGTGGAGGTGGATACGCTCGACCAGCTTCACGAAGCCATGCAGGTCGGTGTCGATGCGGTGTTGCTCGACAACATGACCCCGGAGCAGCTTCGCGAAGCGGTCGGCATCGTCGCCGGCCGGGCGATCACCGAGGCGTCAGGCGGGATCACGCCGGCGACGGCCGCCGCCGTGGCCGCATCGGGCGTCGACCTGCTCTCCGTCGGCTGGATCACCCACAGCGCACCGACGCTGGATATCGGGCTCGATTTCCGGTCTGCAAATTAGGCGACCGACAGCGCCAGAGGCTTCCGGTGTCGTTGAAAACAATGGTACATCCTTGATCCGGAACACCGGACGGGCAAGGAGTGCAAGATGCCGAGAATACCCGAAGACCAGATCGACGCCGTGCTGGCTCTTGTCGATGCGGATATCGACGAGAGCCTCGCACGCCTCTTCGACCTGATCCGTATTCCGAGCATTTCGACCGACCCCGGCTATCGCGATCAGTGCAAGGCGGCGGCCGAGTGGCTTAGCCGCGACCTCGCCTCGTTCGGGTTCGATGCGTCCGTCAGGCCGACGACCGGCCATCCGATGGTCGTCGCGCACCAGAAGGATGCGGCCGGGCCGCATCTGCTGTTCTACGGACATTACGACGTGCAGCCGGTCGATCCGCTGGCGCTCTGGACCAGCGATCCGTTCGAGCCGCGGCTGGAGCCGTTGCCGAACGGCGATACCGCGATCGTCGCGCGCGGCGCCTCAGACGACAAGGGGCAGATGATGACCTTCGTCGAAGCCTGCCGCGACTGGAAGGCGGTGACCGGCAAGCTGCCGGTGCAGGTCAGCATCCTTTTCGAAGGCGAGGAGGAGGCAGGCAGCCCGAGCCTCGCGCCGTTCCTCGATGCCACCGCGGAAGAGCTGAAGGCCGACATGGTCTATGTCTGCGATACCGACATGTGGGACCGCGAGACGCCGGCCGTCACCACCATGCTGCGCGGGCTCTACAGCACCGAGGTCGAGATTACCTGCGCCGACCGGGACCTGCATTCCGGCATGTTCGGCAATGCCGCCCGCAACGCGCTGCAGGTACTATCGGATGTCGTGGCGAGCCTCAGGACGCCGGACGGCGGCGTGGCGGTCAAGGGTTTCTACGATGGCGTCAAGGAACTGCCGGAGGCGATCAAGGCGCAGTGGCAGCGGCTGCCGTTCGACGAGAAGGGTTTTCTTGCCGATATCGGGCTCGCGATCCCGGCGGGCGAGGCGGGCCGGTCCATCCTCGAACAGGTCTGGGCGCGGCCGAGCTGCGAGATCAACGGCATGAGCGGCGGCTATACCGGCGAAGGTTTCAAGACAGTCATCCCGGCCAAGGCGACCGCCAAGATCTCGTTTCGGCTGGTCGATGGCCAGGTTCCGGAGAAGATCCGCGATGCCTTCAAGGCGCATGTTCAGGCGCGCATCCCGGCGGATTGTTCGGTGACGTTCAATGATTTTGGCCTGGCGCCGGCGACCGTCATGCCGATCGAAAGCCCGTTCCTGACGAAGACGCTTGCGGCGCTTTCCACCGAATGGGAATGCGAGGCCGCACTTGCCGGGACCGGCGGCTCGATCCCGATCATCGGTGAGTTCAAGCGCCGGCTCGGCTGTGACGCGCTGCTTGTCGGCTTCGCCCGCTTCGACAACCGCGTTCACAGCCCGAACGAGAAATACGACCTGTCGAGCTTCCACAAGGGCATCCGCTCCTGGGTCCGCATTCTTGCCGAGCTTGCTGAGTGATCCTGCCGCCGCCGCTCAGGCTTTTTCGAAGAGCGGCGAGATCATCATTTCCGGCACGAGCACAAGTCCCTTGTCGGTGATGCGGATTTCCGGGATGACCGACAGCGGGATGAGGTTGAAGCCCATATAGGCGATGGTGCAGCCGGCCTTTTCCCATTCGAGCTTGAGGGCCTTCACCTCGTCTGCGACCTCGTGGACGCGTTTGTCGGAGAGCAGGCCGGCGATCGGCAGCGGCACCATTGCGGTGACCTTGCCGTCCATGACGACGCAGACGCCGCCCTGTTTTTCCTCGATCGCATCCAGCGCCAACTGCATGTCGAGCTCATTCGTGCCGGCGACGATGATGTTGTGGCTGTCATGACCGACGGAGGAGGCGACGGCGCCCTTTTTCAGGCCGAAACCGTTCAGCAGCCCGTGCGCGACATTGCCGGACGATTTGCCGTGCCGCTCGACGACGGTGACGAAGCAGAGGTCGTGGCGGTCGAAATGCGCCTGCCAGTGGTCGGCAGGTTCGAGCGTCACAGTCACATGGCCGAGCGTGATGCCGGGAAGCTCGGTGCGGATCGTATGGGTAACGACGGTATCAACGGGAAGGTCGGGTGCCAGTTTCAGGTTCTTCGGCAGCTTGACTGTATGGTAGGCGGCTTCCGGATAACGATAGGGTTTTGAAAGCGCTTCACCCAGGATTGGCGTAATCTTGCGGTTGTCGACCACCAGTTCGCCGCCGTACCAGGTGCTGACCGGTTTCAGGTCGTCGGTCAGAAGCACGAGGTCCGCTCTCCGTCCGCCCCCCATGCCGCCGATCTCGCCTTCCATGCCGAAACGGGTCGCGCCGTGCAGCGAGCCCATCGCCCAGGCCTGTTCCGGCGCCATGCCGGCCTTGACCGCTTCGCGCGTCACCCAGTCGAGCCCGAAGGCGAGCAGGTCCTCGGCGTCGCGATCGTCGGTGCAGACGGCGACGCGTTTATGCGAGGCGCCGAGTTCGGTGATCGTCTTAATCGCATGCGGCAGGGAATGCCAAGGCGTTGTCGGCGGACCGCCGCGCAGGAAGAGCCAGACGCCCGCTTCGAGCAGGTCGTCGGCGATGTCGCGGTCGATCGCCTCATGGGTATCGGTGACGCCGGACGCGGCATAGGCCGCGACGAATTCCCGGCCGTAGACGTGGCCGGAAACCGGCCGGCCGCGCTGGAGCGCTGCGGCAAGGATCGCATGGCTGCGCTCGTCGCCCATGGCGACGGGGACGAAATCCATCTTTTCGCCGAGCGCCACCGCTTCCGGCCATTTGTCGAAGAGCGCGGCGATCTTGGCGGGCGTCAGGTCGCCGCCGGCGGTTTCGAGCTGCGGCGAGGTGGCTGGCACGGTGCTCGGCACGGTGAGGAAGATCGACAGCGGTGCCTGGCGCGCATCTTCCAGCATCGCCTCGACGCCCGCGACGTCCATGACATTGCCGATCTCGTGGCTGTCGCAGAAGATCGTCGTCGTCCCATTGAGGAGTGCCGCCTCGGCATAGGCGCAGGCGGTCACCATCGAGGATTCGATATGGATATGCGGATCGACGAGTCCGGGCGCGATGATGCGGCCTTTGGCGTCGTAGAGCCTTGCGGTTCCATTCCTGTAGCTGCCGGCCGGCTTCACGGCGGCGATACGGCCACCCGAGACCCAGACCTCGCGACCGTCGAGAATGCGCTCCGAATAGGTGGACAGCACGCGCGCACCCTGGATGACCAGATCGGGGTCGCGACGGGCCGAGGCGACATCGGCGAGACGGCGGGTCATGGTTGACAGGGGCTGGACGGAGAACCGGGTGAGGGCGGTCATGAAAACCTCATTTCAAGGACTGAAAAGAACTGGCGGGATTGTAGGGAAAGCCGCCAGAGCAAGTAAGCATCAATCGGGAGAGAAACATCCGAGCGTTGCCGAAATTCGAACTCTTGCGGCGAAATATGCTGCTTTTCAGCAACGCCAAGGTTTGGGATAGTGCTGGGGATGCAATGAGAGGCAAACGATCAGATGGCCTATATCATCAGCGAACCCTGTATCGACGTGAAGGACGGCGCCTGCACCGCGGCATGTCCCGTCGACTGCATCTACGAGGGCGGGCGGATGTTCTATATCCATCCGGACGAATGCATCAATTGTGGCCTCTGTCTCTCCATCTGTCCGGTCGATGCCATCGCCTACGACGAGGAGGCGACCGAAGCGCAGATGGCGTTCATCCCGGTCAATCGGGATTATTTCGGAGCCGAGGTCACCGGGCTGGGATCACCCGGCGGCTGGGACAAAAGTCGGACGCGGAACATCGATCACCCGGTGGTGACATCGGCGCCCGTGCGCGAGGCGGCTCACTAAGTGTTGCTCCAGCTTCCATAATAGGCGCGGGTGGCGGCGCTCAGCTTGCCGCATCTTTCCCGCTCGATGGTCAGGCGCGGCAGGTCGGCCTTGGCCTGGGCCAGCAGTTCCTTTCGGGCCGCATCGAAATCGACGTTCACAAGCCTGCCGTCCCGCATGATCGGCCGGCCGGCGACATAGACCGCCTTGGCATGCGCGGCTGACATGCGGTTGAGGAGCACCTCTGCCTCGTCGAGATCGTCGAAGACGCTGTCGGCGATCAGGGCTTCGTAGTCGACGACCGTAAAGTCCTCGCCGAGCGGGGCGTTGACGACGCTCGCGCCGGTTTTGATTGCCGCGTCGAATATATCGGTAGCCGTAAAGCTTCGTTCGAGCTCTCGTCCGCCATGCAGGAAATAGAGAAGCCGCATCTCGCGCCAGAGATCCTGGTCGTCGTCGAAGGCGCTGCCGTCCAGCCCGATGCCGAAGCGCAGGCCGCGTTTGACGGCATCCGCCAGCGGCGCGGTGCCGGAGCGCAGGCGCAGATTGGCGGAGGGATTGGAGACGAGCTGGACGCCGCGTTCGGCCAGTAATTCGTATTCGTCCGGCCGGAGCTGCACGCCGTGTGCAACGGCAAGGCGCGGCGAGAGGAAGCCGATGTCGTCGAGATAACGGACGATGCCCTGTGGAAAGCGGCGGTCCAGCCATGCCCTTTGCCGCGGGCTTTCGAGCAGATGCATGTGGATGCGGCGGTTGTTGGCGGCGGAGGCCTCGGCGATCGTTTCGAGCAAGGCGTTCGAGCACCATTGCGGGCCAATTGGGCCGTATTGAACGTCGACTAGCGGATTGGAATTGGCCGCGGCAACGGCATCGGCGGCGGCGAGCTGATCGCGGAACGGAGCATAGCGTGGGGCGAGGGGAGAAAGAGCCTCCCAGTCCGCCGGGCTCAGGAATGGCTTCAGCCTTTCGGGACCGCCGTCATAGGCCCAGGCGTCGTGGTCGAGAAGCGGGCAGGAGAGGCCGAGCCGGATTCCAACATCCTTTGCGGCGCGGATCACCTCCAGGGCCTCGTCGACCATGCGGGCCGCATTGAGGGAATTGTGGCAGTGGATGGTCGCGGCGACGCCCGTCTTTGCGAGGCGCCCGAAGGCCACGAGGGCTTCGAGATAGGCATCGGTACGAGGGCGCAGCCGCATGGTCGGAATCCAGGTTTCCAGCGCATCGTCGAGGCTGCCGAAATCGAGCGTGCGGATGCCGTAGCCATGGTCATGGGCGTTGACCGGCATCGGCATGAGAAGATCGCCGGGGACGAGGGGGATGGCGGAGGCCAGAATGGGAAGGGCGGTCTGCATCGCCTCGCCGCGCACGGCCTTTTGATGGCCGGGGTGCTGCAGGAAGCACTTGTCTTCGTTCGATGTCACCGCCTGATGACCTCCGCAATCTGGTTGCTGAATTTTTCGAGATCGACGCTGAGTGCCTCGATGACTGCCTCCGTAGCGTGGGTGAGCTGACGGTTGTGGGGCGCGACGATGCCGACCTCCATGTTCTGCAGGCGGGAGCCTGCGATCGGCAGGGCGACTACATCGCCGGCTTTCAGCTCTTTCAGGAGGCCGAGCGGCGTGAAGAAGGCGACGCCTTCGCCGGACAGGATCAGCGGCTTCAGCATCATCTGGTTGTTGGTGGCGACAAGCGTGCGGCCGACGCGGTCGAGCGAGGCGAGTTCGACGGCAATCATCGAGCTCATCACCTCGTTGTCGAGCTGCAACAGCAGCTTGAACTGAGCGCATTCCTGCAGAGTGGCGCTTTTCTGGCGGGCCAGCGGATGGTGTTTTGCGACCATCACCATCAGCGGCATGCGCACGCCGTGGACCAGCTTGATGTCGTGCGGCCGGGCGAGGTCGAAAGTGATGCCGATATCGCAGTCGCCGTCGGCGACGAAATGAAAAATGTTGTTGAAGTTGTCGGCGCGGATGCGGAAATCGACGGCCGGGTTCTTGTGGTGAAAGCCGGCGACGAATTCCGGCATGAACTGGACGGCCAGGCTGTCGAGGCAGGCGATGTGGACGCGGCCGGTGCGTTTGCCCTGCAGGTCGCCGAGATCCGATTTCATGATCTCATAGTGATGAATAGTCTCCTTGGCGTGCTTCAGCACCACCTTGCCGGCGGAGGTGAGGCGGAGGCCATCGGAGAACCGTTCGAACAGCGGCGTGCCGAGCTCGTCCTCAAGCTTGCGGATTTGACGGCTGACGGCGGAGGTCGCCACATGCAGCTCTTCGGAGGCCTTTCGGATCGAGCCGGCGCGCGCGACTTCGACGAAATATTTCAGGATACTGGCGTGCATATTCATCCCCCAAGATCCTGAAATTCATACCATACCTACCGGCCCTGCCAAACCGGAGCGCGCTTTTCGCGGAAGGCCGTCACACCTTCGACGGCGTCCTCGCTCTGCAGCGCACGGATGAGCGCGGGGGTGCGCAATCCCTGAGCTTCCGAGGGGCTGAGATGGCCGGTGCGGTTGACCGTCTGCTTGATCGCCTTCAGCGACAGCGGGGCACAGGCGACGATATCACCCACCCATCTGTCGACGGCTGCATCAAGCGCATCGAAGGGCACGGTCTCGTTGACGATGCCGAAGCCCTGCATTTCGGCGGCGGTAAACTGCCGGCCGGTCAGCATCACGGCCATGGCAAGGTTGTACGGGATTTTCCGCTGCAGGAGCACCATGCCACCGTCGAGCGGCATGCGGCCGACGCGCGCTTCCGGCAGCCCGAATTTCGCGGTGTCGGCGGCGATCACGATGTCGCAGCCGAGCACCATCTCGAAGCCGCCGCCGAGCGCGTAGCCGTTGACGCGGGCGATCACCGGCACGTCCAGCGATTTGCGGAAGGCGAGGCCGCCGAACCCGTTGCTGCGGCTTTCCGCCCAGTATTCCAGACCGCTCTTGGTGGCGCCGCCCTTGAGGTCGGCGCCGGTGCAGAAGGCTTTCTGGCCGCTACCGGTTAGGACCACGCAGGAAATGTCGTCGCGGGATTCGATCTCCGACCAGATCGCGTCGAGTTCCCTTTCGGTCGCGGCATCGACGGCGTTCATGCGGTCCGGACGGTCGAGCGTGACCCGCGCTACCCGGTTCTCGACGGAAAATCCGACGGTCATGCCGCGTCTCCGCGGCGCGCGTCTAAGGAGGCGAGGATTTCAGCATTGTGCTGACCGAGGCTCGGCGGTGCGATGCGCACCGAGACGGGTGCCGCGGACATGTCGATGGGAGACCCGATGAGGCGGATCGGCCCGGCGGCCGTTTCACCCGCTTCGAGGATCATCTTGTTGATGACCGTCTGCGGGTCCTGCAGCGCTTCGGCGAGGTTGCGCACCGGCGCGCAGAGGATATCGACCTCCTCCAGGCGCTTCAGCCAATGGGCATTGCTGTTCCTGGCAAAGTTCGCGCGGAAGATCTCCTGCAGTTCCGGGCGATGCGCCATCTGGGAATCGAAGTCCTTGTAGCGCGGCTGGGCGGAGAGATCCTCGATTTCGAGCGCGTTGCAGATGTCCTGCAGCGGGTTCTGCTTGAAGGCGCCGACCATGACGATCGCGCCGTCAGTCGTGTCGAAGACGCCGGTCAACGGGAAGGCGCCCCAGTTCAGGTCCTTCTCGCGCATCATGTGCGCGGCACCTTCCTGCATCTGCATGGCGAGCATGGAATTGTAGAGGCTGACGGCAACCTGCTGGCCTTCACCGGTCTTTTCCCGATGCAGCAGCGCCAGCAGGATGCCCTGGACGAGGTGCATGCCGGCGGAATAGTCAGCGAGCGGTGTGGCGTAGATCGAGGTCGGATGGGCGCTGTCGGACTTGCGGCGCATGACGCCGGAAAGCGCCTGGGCGAGAATATCCTGGCCGCCCTTGTGCTGGTAGGGGCCGGTGAGGCCGAAGCCGGTGCCGACGGCGTAGATCAGCCGCTTGTTGATCTTCTTCAGGTCGTCGTAGCCGAAGCCCATGCGTTCCATCACGCCGGGGCGGAAGTTGTTGACCACCACGTCGGCGCCCGCGATCAGGGCGAGCACGGCGTCGCGGGCTTCGGTGAGCTTCAGGTCGAGCGCCAGGCTCTTCTTGTTGCGGTTCAGCGAGCAGAAGACCG
Source organism: Neorhizobium sp. T6_25 (assembly GCF_002968555.1). Taxonomy (NCBI): domain Bacteria; kingdom Pseudomonadati; phylum Pseudomonadota; class Alphaproteobacteria; order Hyphomicrobiales; family Rhizobiaceae; genus Neorhizobium; species Neorhizobium sp. T6_25. The sequence goes on along the minus strand of NZ_PVBL01000008.1, from coordinate 173,165 downwards.
GGTTGTTGAGGCCGTCCGGATCGGAGCCGAGCGACCAGCGCGACAGGTCGCCGATCTTGGCCTTCTCGATCTTGATGACTTCGGCGCCGTAGTCGGCGAGCGTCTGGGTGCAGCAGGGTCCGAGCATGACCTGCGTGAAATCGATCACGCGGATGCCGTCGAGGGGTAGAGAATTCATTCCGCAGCCTCCAGGAATGTTGCATTGTCGGAGGGCACGTCGCCGGGATCGGCACCCTGGGCCCGCATCTGTTTCTGGATAGCCCGAACATCGGCTTTCCGTACGGTGGTTCCGGCATTGAGCGCCACGACGGCGGCAACGCCTGCGGCCTCGCCCATCGCCATGCAGGGCGGGATTTCGCGGCTCGACTTCTGCGCCTGCGGTGTCGCCGAGTAGTGACGTCCGGCGACGATCAGCTGGTCGACCTCGCGCGGCAGCATCGAGCGGTAGGGCGTGTAATAGTCGCGGCCGCGGCAGACGGTGTCGGAGAAGTGGATGCGGTTCATCACATCGTCCTTGGTGACCACGTATTCGCCTTCGAGAAGTCGCGTCTGGCGCACGCCGGTCTGGGGCGCGAAATCGACCACATAGGCCTTCTCGAAGCCGGGCATCTTTTCACGGGTGAAATCGAGCAGGCGGGCGATACGGTTGCGGCCTTCGATTTCCGCCTTGGTGAGGTCCTCGGTCTTGAGGCCGGAGAGGTTCGGCATATGCGGGCAGTTGAGCCAGACGACGCCGGGCAGCGGGGTCTTCAGCCACCAGAAGGACCAGCAGCCGCCGATCAGGCGTTTTGCCTCGTGGTCGATCTTCTTGAAGGCTTCCGGCTCCTCGAATTCGAAACGCTCGGCAGCGTCCGTATCGACGCCGCCCCAGCGGGAGACGGTGGTCAGGATGAAGTTGGATTCCACATGCGAGGCGCCGGCGGATGCCGCGACATCGAGGTCGCCTGTCGTGTCGATGACGACGTCGCCGAGGATCGCTTCCATGCCGGACTTGGTCTGGCAGATGACGCCCTTGATGGTCTTGCCTTCCATGATCGCGGAGGAGAACCAGCTGTGGGTCCGAAGCTTGACGCCGGCTTCGGTCAGCACGTCATAGGAGGCACGCTTGAAACCGTCCGGATCGAAAGCGGCGGAAAAGCAGATCGGGTGCGGCATGGACTGGGTGTGGAAATCGAACAGGCCCCAGCGCGCCCAGCGCCGCCAGGCCTCCGGCGTCTCGCGGATGTCGAGTTCGCGGTCGCGGCCGGTCGGGGTGACGCAAAGGTCCCATTTCTTCATCCGCTCGATCATCTCCATGCAGATGCCCTGCACGGTGATTTCGAGGTTGTTGATCATGTCGTCGAGCACCAGGACCATGCCGCCGGCGGCGAGACCGCCGACATAGGGGTAGCGCTCGAGGAGGGTCACCTTGGCGCCATTGCGGGCTGCGGACACGGCGGCGGAAATGCCCGCCGGCCCCCCACCGACGACGACCACATCGGAACGGTCGACCACTGCGACGTTGCGCGCCGCCTGAAGAATTGTCTGTTGCATTGGTTCAAACTCCCAAAAAGTTGGGCTGAGGACGGTTGGCTCGGTGTGTTGGGCTCAGTGCGATCCGGCCGGCTTCCAGCGGATCATCCGGGCTTCGATCACCGAGACGATGAAGAACAGGACGACGGCAAGGACCGCAGCGATCACGACGGTTGCGTAGAGCAGGGGCGACCGGAAATTGTAGGTCGCCTCGATGATCAGAGCGCCGAGGCCGAAGCTCGAGCCGATCCATTCGGCGACGATGGCGCCCATGACGCTGCTGGTCGCGGCAATCTTCAGCGCCGCAAACAGGAACGGCATCGAACTCGGTAGCCGCACCTTCCAGAGGATTTCCGTGTTGCTGGCAGACAGCACCCGCATCAGGTCGAGCATGGCGGGGCTGGCGGATTTCAGGCCCTGGACCATGTTGACCAAAGTCGGGAAGAAGCAGATCAGCCCGGCGATGATGATCTTTGGTGCAAGCCCGTTGCCGAAGATCAGGACGAGGATCGGGGCGAGCGCAATGATCGGGATCGCCTTGATGAACACGGCGATCGGATAGAAGGCCTTTTCCGCCGTCGCGCTGTGGACGAACCAGATCGCCAGAAGGATGGCGACGAGATTGCCGAAGACGAAGCCGAGGAATGCCTCGAGGATCGTCGGCAGCATGTTGGTCCAGAGGATCCCGGCGTTGTCGCGGAAGGCATAGGCGACGTCGACCGGGCTCGGGGCCATGAAGGTCGGTATCTTGAAGAACCAGACGACGAACTGCCAGAGGACCACGAGCCCGACGGCGGCTGCGATCGCCGGCATATGTTTGACGAGCACGCCGGCTGTCGCATCGAGAAGCGCGATCTTGCGATCGGGGGCGGCGGCCGTCTTGGTGGTGGAGGAAACGACGTGGCTCACAGGCATTCCTCCAGAAGGCGGCGCAGATGCGCGGTGACGCCGATGAACTCGACGGTGTCACGCACGGCAAGCGAACGCGGGAAGGGGAGATCGACCTTCATGAACTCCTTGACGCGGCCCGGATGGGCCTGAAGCATCAGCACGTTCTGGCCGAGGAAGGCTGCTTCCGGGATCGAATGGGTAACGAACAGGATCGTCGTTCCGGTTTCCTGCCAGACGCGCAGCAGTTCCTCGTTCAGACGGTCGCGGGTGATTTCGTCGAGCGCCCCGAAAGGCTCGTCCATCAGAAGGATGCGCGGCCGCGTGATCAGCGCCCGGGCGATCGCCACGCGCTGGCGCATGCCGCCCGAGAGCTCGTGAGGGAGCGAATTTTCGCGCCCCTTCAGCCCAACCATGGCCAGCAGCTCATGCGGGTCCGCATGGTCGCCGGTTTGGGCGTGTTTTCCGACTTCCAGCGGCAGGCGGACATTGTCGAGTACGTTCCGCCAGGGAAGCAGCGTCGCATCCTGGAAAACGAAGGCGAAGTCGCGGCTCTGGCGAGCCTCCTGCGGGCTCCGACCAAAGACGGAAATCGAACCGTCGCTGATGTGGACGAGATCCGCCACGCATCTGAGCAGGGTCGATTTTCCGCAGCCGGAGGGGCCGAGCATGGTGACGAAGGCGCCTTCCGGTATGTCCACGGAAACATCGGAAAGGGCCGTGAATTCGTTGTTCCTGTCGCCGAACCGGACGGAGAGGTTTCGGATCGAAACCGCCGTGGCTGCCGGTTCTGTCAGGGGAACGTTCGGCATCAACTTCGCCGTTCCTAACATGGCTATCACCCCACCTGTTTGCGGATGTCGCTGGTGGCTTCGAGGATGGAGAAGTTCGCGACGTCGTCGACCGTCGGAACCGTCCCCTTGAACTGCTTGAGATCGGCATAGGCCTTGATCTGCGCCGCCCAGTTTTCACGCGACATGGTACCCCAGCCCGATGCCTTGGTGGTGGCGCCGAAGGAGAAGTCGACGCACGGGACCACGGCCTTCATTTCGCTTGCCTTGTCGAGGATCGGATAGGCCTCGCAGAGCATCTCGACCGCTTCCTTCTGGTTGTTGCGGACATAACCCCAGCCCTTGGCGGCGGCGCGGGTGAAACGTTCGAGAACATCGGAGTGTTTGGCGATCTGGTCGTCGGTCGTGTAGTAGACGTTGGCATAAAGCTGCAGGCCGCTGTCCCAGAGCATCATGTCGACCCGGTTGTCGCCAAGCACATCGAGAGCATTGACGTTGGTCAGCCAGCCGGTGACTGCATCGGCCTGGCCGGTGATCAGCTGGTTCATGTCCGAACCCATGTTGACCATCTTGACCTGGTCCTCGGCGATGCCGTTCTGGGCGAGAAGCGCGCGCAGCAGGATGAAGGCGGTCGGCTGGGTGGCGATCGTCTTGCCGATCATGTCCTTCGGGGTCTTGATTGCCTTGTTCTTCAGCGAGAAATAGGTGAAGGGGTGCTTCTGGTAGCCGGACAGGAAGGCCTTGACCGGCAGGCCTGCCGAACGCGCCAGCATGACGGATGGGCTGGAGGAAATCTGGCCGGTTGCGGACTGGCCGGATGCGACGCCCGCGACGCCATCGACGCTCGGTCCGCCGGGGACGATTTCAAGCTCGATGCCCTGTTCCTGGAAAAAACCCTTCTTCATGGCGGCGACTTCACCGAGCAGGCCGTTGGAAGCAAGCCAGCCGAGCTGCATCCGCACCTTGGCCACATCCTTGGCGTTGCCGGCTCGGATCCCGAGGAAGCTGGAGGTGGCGGCAAGCCCACCCAAGGCCGCGGCATTGGAGATAAAGCGGCGGCGATTCAGTGTGAAATTAGACATAGCGTTCCCCTGTTGGCCGTTTGGCCTGATACATTTTCGCTTGACTTCGCCGGTCTCAGTTGCCGGATTGAGGAGAGGATGGCGCAATGTCGCGTTCTAATAAAGAACAATAATTCGCATATTTGGTTGCCGAAAAGGCAACGCAGGATTCGCGGCGATTCCATGGAGTTGGCAATCGTCAAGTATGTCGCCCGAGCCGAAGCCTCGATATAGGGCCGAAGACTTCGCAAAGGCCTGATTCATGGTGAACGTTTACTTAATTATCCACTCAAGATAGAAAATGCTTGCAGGGGTACTCGGCAACCTATCGATGATAGGATACAAATAACACCTATGTATCCTAGCGCCGGAGAGATGGTCCTGCAGTGAGCAAAGCACCGAATGCCGCCGACAGAGAGGTTGGAAAGCGGATCCGCCTCTACAGGCGAGAGAAAAAACTTACCCAGCCGCAACTTGCCCACCACGTGGGCATCACGTCTCAGCAGCTTCAGAAATATGAAAACGGCATCAACCGGATTGCAGTTGGCAAGCTGGTGGAGATCGCAACTGCGCTGAAGGTCGAGATGGTGGCGTTCTTCGACCGCATCCCGACAGTCGAGCCGTCGAACGACAACCAGCTCGAAGACCCGCAATTCGATTTCACGCATGAAGCGCTGCTGATGAGCATGGCATTCATGAGCATTACGAAGCCGGTTTTGCGCAAACGCATACTGGAACTGGTTCAGGCGGTTGCCACCAAGGAATTCGAGGCGGAAGCGCTTTTTGCCGAGATCGAAAGACAACCGGCCCAGTGATCGGTCCCTGACGATTTAAGGCCTGGGACCGTCCTCATCGAGGGCCAGCTTCGTCTTGCTGCGGAATATCGCATTCAGCTTCACGCTCCGCTCGTTTTCGGGGCTGACGCCTTCCCAATCGAGCGAGAGTTGAAGAAGTGCCATGTTCGTCAGGTGGACGACCGTGGAGAGCTGAAGCGATTCCGCTTCCTTGTTGACCGCAGAAAGCATGCGGAACAGGCGGGCGTATTCATCGCTGGCGACGTCATTTGCGAGATCAATCATTTCATGGATCCTTGCGCCGAGTCGACCTCGTCGCGCAGTTTTTCCCAATGGGCGGTCTGTGCGAACGTCCATTTGGAGTGTTTGTTGGTACTGCTGATGCCGTTTAGCCAGACGAGGACGGCTCTCGCATCCTCACGCTTCAATTCCACCTGGTGGCGTTTGATGTCGTGAAGGATCACTGCACTGCGCTGAGGATCGTTGAAATCGCATCGTTCGAGAATGGCCTGATAGGTCCGCTCGGTGTAGTGCATGAAATTGGCGGCGAGGAAAAATCTCTCCCGCTCGGCAGCCGAGATGAGCCCCATCCGCCCAAGCTTGCGGATTGTCGCCTCGTAGTCGACGCGCGGCACCGAGAGAGGCATCCAGCCGAGCTCCTCGGGGCCATGGATCAGTGCGACAGCTTCGTCGTCGATCAACCGGCCGGCGGCATAATCGGAATATATCCTGCCGATGCCGACCATTCCGAATGCCTCGCATTCGGCGGCGCGCAATGCTCCCATGCTCGCGCCGCCGCCGACGGAGACGTCGCAGCTCAGCGCATAGAGAATCTCCTTGTGCCATACGGAGGCGGACTCGCCGAAATAACCGTCGATCAGCGCGATCGCCTTGGCGCCGTCCTCGACCGCCTTCAGAATATCGCCGCGCGCCGCAGGCCCGCGGAAGGTCAGCGAGGGAAATCGTTGCTTCATCTGGCGGGTCGAAGACCCGAGGCTTGGTCCGACAAAAACGACTTTCAATGCCGTGACCTCCTTATGGCGTTTGCAGCACGGATACCGAGCTGCAAATATTGGCCTGAAAGTTCAACTTCCAAGCCGGGAACGACGACGCGGACGACCGAAACAGGGAGCCCGGCATCCTGCATGGGAACCGCAACGACCTGCCGGATGCCGGCAAGCTTCAGCCGACCAAGGATGTGATCGATCGTGCCGTTGATGGAGTGGCGGGTTGCGTCAAGCTCGCGATACTGGACCGGGCGCCTGTCCAGCGACGACAGGGCGACCAGGCGGCTGAGAGCGTTGTCCCCCCGCATATGCTGATAGATGCGGGGCGAAAAGTCGTCGCGGCTGCCGGCAATAGCAGTCAGGCGGCTCTGCGCAGCCTCGGTGATGGCGCGCAGCATTGCGCGTACCGGATCGGGATGGCAGCCGCAGCCGCCGCAGATCTGGCTCCAGCGCGGATCTGACCGCTTGGCCATGGAGTCCGGGATCAGCACCGCCAGGAATGCCGGAACCTGGAGATCCGTCGTCATGTCGAGGAGGAGGAGCTGTATGCCCGCATTGCGAAGGCGGCTGACCATGAGGTCGAGCACGGCATCCTCGACGCTGGTGGGATCGACGAGGCAGGCGTCCAGTTCCTGCTCGGATTTGAGCTGGACAAGGGTCCAGGCATCGCGCTCGACGAGTTCGCACAGCCCGTGCAGGAGTGCCTCGGCATGGGTGTTTCCGGATGCGAGGCCGTCGCTGGACTGCTCGAACCCGGCCGGCCGTTCGCCTCGGTGATCCATTCCGGCCAGCCACCACGGCACCATGACCTGATTGCCGGAGAGGATGTCGAGGCCCGTGACCCAGGGTATCTGGCCGTCGCCGATTTCGGATGGCACGCATCGTGCGGTCGAATGAAGGTCGATCATCCCCGCTGCGGAGCCCGCAACGTCGTTGACGGTCGCCCAGGTGAGCGATGCCGGTTCGATTTCCGCGACCCGCGTCTCCAAGGCCTCCATGGCGGCCGAGGTGCGCGCCGCATCGGCATCCACGCCTTTGCCCTGGAAAACGGAAAGAGTGTGGCTGTTCGGCCGTGTCGCAAAGGCGACGGGAATGCCGACCCGGTCGAGGCCGGTCAGGAAGCCGACCCGGGTAATGCCGAGATCCCGGAAAAACGGGCTGATCGCGTCGAAGGTTTCCGCCGGCGAGACGCGCCGATCATGATACGTGCTGAAACCCTGCTCCCGCTGCGTCAGGGAGGCTGCGAATGTCTGGATCGTCTGTGTCGATGACTGGATCTGCATCATCATTTCCGGCGGCCGAATTTCAAGGGACCCTGACCTCGAACGAGATTGGGCGGGCGACTGCCGGGTCTGCAAAAGCGGTTGCGGTGCCGAACTCATGCCGTCGAATCGTCCTCTCCAAGGGTCTCTAGTGCAGAAGAAACCAAAGGCACCGTGACTTGGGCGTGACAGGCTTGTTTAGCGGGCTTGTGTGGCTATTTGAACGATCTTTTGCTGGCCGGCTCGTGGTCAAGCCCAAGGCAGCCGTCGGCCCCTTGGGCTTCCAGGCTCATTACTGGTATCTCATGGCATGCGTGACCTGAGAGAGCGCGTTCGGCGCAATTTCGGTCCGGCCGCCAAGTACGGCTTCGGCAGCGGCGGAAAACCGCAGCGTCGGGGCAGAGGCAGTGGTTTCAACCGGCTTGGAGGTCTTGAACTTCGTTTCCATGCTTTCTCTCCGCTAATAGGCAGCGTGTGCTGCGTGCATAGAGAAAGGACCACATCGGGTGTTATTCCAGCGTGACAGGCATTTTCACGCCTGTTTACGGCAGCCCGGCGAGCCGGAGGCCATGAATGAGAAGCTCGGCATGGGCCGGGTTGCGGTCCGGCACGAAGTAACGGATGTCCTCGCTGCGGAAGTCCGGGAAATTTTCCCTGACGATCGCGGCATATTTACGCGCGGCGGGCATGTCGCCAGCCATCGCGTGACTGGCGGCAAGCAACCGCGCGGTGGCGTGCTTGGTGCGGACCGGGTCGATAGTATCGATCGCTTTCGAATATTCCTGGCGCACGTAATAGGTGGAGCCGAGGATCCAGTAGTAATGATCCGGTGGCAGCGGGTTCAGCTTGAAGGCCGCGAGCCCGAGATCGAGAGCCTTATCCAGGTCGCCCGCATGCGACAGCGCGTCCGAATAATCGACCAACACGTCAGCATCGCTCGGATTGAGGTTCTGAGCCTCCTGAAAAAGATCCAGGCTTTCATCGAAACGCCGACGATAAAGCGAGATGAAGCCCAGCTCGCGGAAGGCACGACCGCTGCCGGGATCGAGATCGCGGGATGCCCGCGCGGATTGATTGGCCACATCCAGCAACTCATTGTCCTTCATGCCGCGAACCAGCCATTCCATGCCCAGCGAGCGTGAAATTCCGGCATGCGCCGGCGAAAAACTGTCACACCGCCTGACCGCCGATTTGAACCATTTGCGCGCCTGGCGCAGATGCTGCAGGTCGGTGCCGGACAGATAGCGCTTTCCCTCGAGATAGAGGCGGTAGGCCGAGGGATCGACGTCATCGAGGGACCTGGCGATTTCATGCCGTTCGATGACATCGGTCAGCGACATCGAAATACGCCGCGCCAGCTGGCTGAAAGACGCTCTCATCTGCTGGACGTCGAGCGGCAGGTTGATGGCCCAGAGCACCTCGCCGGTGCCGACCCTCGTCAGCCTGCAGGTCGCAAAAATCTCGTCGCCTTCGCCCTGGATCGTCACGAAGACGGAATAGTCGAACTGAAGGTCGCTAAGGGCCGATTGGCCCTGATTTGGATTGGTGGATCGATTGAGCAGTTCAAAGCTCGTATGGGCGGCGATGATCTTGAAGACACGCTGATGGCTGAGGCCGATCGTGACGTCTTCCAAAAGAGCCCTGCCGAGGCGCTGGACCAACGCATCCTGGACGATCGTCTCGGGGGGAAGGATAACCACGCGCGGCTGTGCCGGCATGACACCCTTTGGGCGTTCCTCCGCTTCGGGCGTGCGGTCGGAGCCGGGGCGGCTGAGGATGCCGAGTTCGTGGGCGAGCCCAATCGTCTCCGGTGTGGGGGGCGTACCGTAATCGGCCCTGAGCTGGTCCCGGCATCGGCTATAGGCCTGGCGGGCGGCGGCGAAGTCACCATGGGCGACATGATACTTCATCAACGCTCGCGCGGCGCCTTCATGGGAAGCATCCAGCTCGATCAGGCGGTTGGCAAGCAAGGGCAGTGACGGGGACTGCCGGTGGGACGATATCGCCAGCAGGCTTTCGATGTGGCTCGATCGCCAGTCCCCGACCTTGCGCCGTGCGTCCAACAACCAGTCTTCCGCGCCGCCGGTCGGAGCCTCCACGGCTTCGAGCAGTTCGCCTCGAACGAGGTCCCAGTCCTCTTCCCTTAGGGGGCCAGGCTCCATCAGCGCGAGGAGATCGATGTCGGACCGATCGCAATCAAGCCTCAGCGCTTCTTCGTCGGTCACAAGGATGGCAGGGGCATCCGCACCGACAGCCTTGGCGATGCGTGCCAAAAGCTGACGCAGGCTGTTTGCGCGCTTCTCCGCGTCGTGGGAAGGCCAGAGAAGTCGCCGTATCGTTTCGCGGTCGACCGTCAATCTGGGTGCCATCGCAACGACGGCAAAGAGAAAATACGCCTTTTCCGGCAACGCGATGCTCGCGCCGTCCAACTCAAGCGAAGGGCGACCGAGCAACCGGATTTTGAGCGTCGTATTTTCGAGCATTCTGTTGTTGTTCGGAACTACGAGTTGTTGTCAGAAATATGTATCGATAAGGGGACTGTATGTACATGCATTTCTTGAGACTGTTGGAATAGTAAGATACAGCTATCGCGAGCTTCGTCAAACCGGCTTTTATCGCATTGGTCGAATCGTGTTCCTATTCCCTCTTCAGTTGAAGGTGGCGCAGTGGAAGCAATACCGAAAACGGCGTATCCCAAATACCCGCGCCGGTTCAGCCAGGAAACCGGTATTACGTCGGGTTTCCAAGGAATTGGAAATACCCCCAGGCGAGAACAAGGCACACGATCACGGCTGCAACGACCGCCAACTTGCGCAGCAGCGGATTCGGCTCTCGCGGCGGTGGTTCCGGGCGTCGGAATTTGATGATGTTGTCGTTCATGGATCTGCTTTTACCGCTGAACGTCTTGAACCGCTATGGGGTTGCGATTGTTTTGTGGTGTTGTGGGTGCGATCAGCGTCCGAGACGGGCATAACAGCACGTCGATCCGCACTCAACTTACCATACTCTCGGCAATCCCTTCGTTCACACGCCATTCCGGCGCGGTCCTTTGCCGGCCTACTTCACCGCGCCCGCCGTCATGCCGTTGATGAACTGGCGCGACAGGATGATGTAGACGATGATGATCGGAGCCGAGGAGAGCAGAAGTCCCGCAAACAGCACGCCCCAATCGGTCGTATATTCGCCCATGAAGGTCGTCAGACCCTGCGGCAGGGTCTTCAGGTCGTCCTTCTGGATGAAGATCAGCGGGAAGAAGAAGTCGTTCCAGATCGGCACGACGTTCTGGATGCCGGCGATCACCATGGCAGGCCTGACCAGCGGCAGCATGATAGACCACATGATCCGCGGCTCGCTGGCACCGTCCATGCGGGCCGCGTCCTCCAGCTCGTTCGGAAGCGTGGCGATGAAGCCGGTCATGATGAAGACGGTGGTCGGCAGGCCCATAGCCACATAGATGACGATCAGCGACAGCTGGGTATTGAGGATGCCGAGATCACGCATCAGGATGAAGAGCGGGATGATCGCGAGCTTCAGGGGAAGCGTCAGCCCGGCCAGGAAGAACATCAGCACGAAACTCGAGCCCCGGAACTTGTAGCGACCGATCGCATAGGCCGCCATCGTCCCGAGCGTCAGGATCACGACGATGGACGCACCGGTGACGATCACCGAATTCAGGAAATAGCGCAGGAAGTTGGTCTGGCTCCAGATCTTGGTGATGTTGGCGACGTTGGAAAAATCCGGGATCGAGAATGGCGACTGGAAGATGTGCGCATTCGTCTTGAACGCCGCAAACAGCATGATGACGATGGGAGCGAGCATCACCACTGTGTTCAGGATCAGGATGATCTGGATCAGCCCATCCTTGCCGAGCGTGGCGAGCATGCCGCGCCGATCGTAATAGCTTTGCGAAGCGGTGCTCATAACTGGATTTCCCTGGCCCGCAGCTTGAAGGTGATGACGCCGGCGACAAGGGCGATGAAGACGAAGATCAACACGGCAAGCGCGCTGCCGGCGCCGAAATCCTGACCCGAGCCGGATTGGTCACCGAAGGCGGTGCGATAGAAATAGAGTCCGAGGACGTCCGTCGCCTTATGTGGCGAGCCATCGACACCGACCATGATGTAAGGCAGTTCGAACCAGTTGAACGAGCCCACGAAAAGCAGCGTGAAGACGACGGTTGCGCTGGGCGCCACCAGCGGCCAGACGACCTTGCGGATCTTCACCCATTCGCTTTCGGTCTCCATGCGCACTGCATCCAGGATTTCGCTCGGGATTCGCTGCATCCCGGCGAGGAAAACGAGGGTCGGGAAGCCGACCATGTGCCAGGCATTGGCGATGATCAGTGCCCAGAGCGCCGTCGTACCCTGGCCGAGCCAGGGCTGGGCAAGCCCACCGAGGCCGGTGCCGCGCAGCGAGATGTTCACGACGCCAAAGAGCGGGTGCAGAAAGAGTTTCCAGAGGAAGCCGACGATGATGGTCGACAGTACGACCGGAAGGAAAACTGCGATCCGATGGAAGGCGGCGCCCGGGAGTTCGCGCCACAGGCAGTAGGCGAGCACGAAACCGACGCCGTTCTGCAACACCATCAGCGCGAAGAAAACCAGCACGTTGTGCGTGAATGCATTCAACGTCCAGTCCGCATAGGGCTGTGTGAACAGGACCCTGTAGAAATTTGCGAAGCCGACGAACTCGCCCCGCGCCAACCCGTGCCATTGGAAGAAGGCATAAGCAAATGCGGAGATGATGGGATAGACGACGAACAGGGCGACGAAGGCGAGCGGCGGCACGATCAGCGCCGTGATCCATAGACGTCGCGCCACGAGAGGCGATCCGGGCATCACAATTCTCTTTGGTTGGAAAATATGGGGAACGGCCGCTGTCCGGCCGCTCCCCTTTCGATTATTTCTTGAACGGTGCGTACCAGGCGGCGAGGCCGGTCGTCAGGTTCTTGCCGACCTCTTCAGGGGTTGCCTTACCGCCGAACAGCTTCTGGATTTCGCCCTGCAGCAGGACGGAACCGGACGGTTCACCGTACCGGAAATGCACCAGCATGATGTAGGGGATGGAGTGCTTGTTGAGTTCGGCGACTTCAGCCAGCAGCGGGTCCTTGAAGTTTACGCCCGGCACAGCCGAGATATTGTTCAGGTCGTCGGCGAACATCTGGCCAAATTCCTGGCTGGCGAGGAAGTTGACGAACTTCAGCGCCGCTTCCTTCTTGGTGGTCTTGGCGTTGACCGCATAACCACCATCGAAATATTGGGCGACCAGCTTTTCGTCACCGGCCTTCAGGCCCGGCATCGCAAAGATGCCCATTTTGATTGCTGGGTTCTGCTTCTTGAAGTTCGAAAGCTCGTAGGAGCCACCGACGAACATGCCGGCCATGCCGGATGCGAAGAGTTGCTGCGACGAAGCGTAGTCGAGACCGATAAAGCCGTCAGGGAAATATTTGGTGATTTCCTTGAGCTTGGTGAGCGCCTCGATGTAACGCTTGTCTGTGAAATCGGCTTTGCCGGCCATCAGATCGTCATAGAAGCCCCGGCCCATCACGGTGGAGGCGATGCCGCCGACCATGACCTCGTTCTGCCAGGCCGTCGCCGTGCCGTTGCCGAACGGCATAATGCCGGCCGCCTTCAGCTTTTCGGAAGCCTTGACGAGTTCGTCAAAGGTTTCCGGCTCCTTTAGACCATTCTTGTCGAAGATGTCCTTGTTGTAGATCACCAGCATCGTCTGGCTGGCGAAGGGCACCGCGTAGGTGATCTTGCTCGAGCGGACGGTCTCAGCGGCGACGGCGGCCGGTGCGAATTTCTCAAGCGCGGGAACGTTGGTCTTGTCGAGCGGCAGCAGATAGCCGGCGTTCGCGACGTTTTCCAGGCCGCCATAGGCACGGGCAAACATCAGGTCCGGTCCCGAACCGCCGGCAAGGGCGGTCGACAGGATGGTGTTGTAGTTCGTCGCTTCGAACGTCTCGAACTTGACGGTGATGCCCGGGTTCTTCGTCTCGAAAGCGGAGATAAATTTCTGGTACTGGGCCTTATCTTCCTGGCGCCAGCTCCAGAAGGTCAATTCCTGCGCCATTGCCGGCAAAGCCGTCGCCAGGGCTCCGAGCGCTATTATCGTGCTGCTAACTAGCTTTTTCATCTGGTTCCATCCTCTTGGTATTTATTAGGAGACGAAAAGTGCTCTCAGGCCGCCAACCTCTCCCTCGTTGCGCGGCTGAAATAGTGGATTTGCTCCGAAGCGACCGTGATGACGACCGGCGTATCTGGAGGCAGGTCGACCGAGGCCGAGGACCGGATGCCGACTAGCGTGCCGTCGCCGAGGCGCACATATACATACGTGTTCTCGCCCAGATATTCGGTGTAGACGACGCTGCCTTTAAAGCCCTCGGTACTCACGTCCGTGGAGATCGTCATCGCATCCGGCCGGACGCCGATGACCAGATCCCGTTCGTCGGAATGGGGGAGGCGGAAGGCGCTGACCGCACCTGATCCGGCGAGCGCCAGATGATTGCCGTTTCGCTCGACATCGAGAAGCGACATGCGTGGCGAGCCGATGAAGGTCGCAACGAACGTGTTCGCCGGCCTCTCGTAGAGTTCTCGCGGGCTGCCGAACTGCTCCACGTTGCCATTGTTCATGACGACGATCCGGTCGGCAAGCGTCATGGCTTCGACCTGGTCGTGGGTGACGTATATGGTGGTGCCGCCGATTTCCCGGTGGAGCCTTGCGATTTCCAGGCGTACGTCGGAGCGTAGCGCCGCATCCAGGTTGGAAAGCGGCTCGTCGAGAAGCAGGACTTTGGGCTTTCTGACCAGCGCGCGGCCGATCGCGACGCGCTGGCGCTGGCCGCCGGAAAGCTCGCGGGGCTTGCGCTTCAACAGCGGGTCGAGCCGCAGCATCTTGGAGGCTTCGTCGATGCGCTTTTCGACTTCGTCCTTTTCGAGGCCCATCAGCCGTGCGCCAAAAGCCATGTTCTCGTAGACATCCATATGCGGATAGAGAGCATAGGACTGGAAGACCATGGCGATGCCGCGGCGTGAGGGAGCGACGTCGTTCATCCGGCGGTCGTCGAGGTGAAACTCACCGGAGCTGATCGTGTCGAGGCCGGCGATCAATCGCAGCAGCGTGGATTTTCCGCATCCCGACGGGCCGACGAAAACGACGAACTCCCTGTCGGAAATCTCGAGGTCGATCCCGTGCAGCACGTCGACGGATTTGAAGCTTTTCTTGATGCCGCTGAGGGTCATTCGAGCCATGCCGAAACTCCGTACTCGTCAATTCAAAGTCTGCTCGGCGGCGAGCGCCATGAGCAATTTAGCCGTTTCAACCGAATCGCGATGGACGATGCAATGCTGCCATCCGACTTCGCGAGCCGACAGGACATTTTCCTCTATGTCGTCGATGAAGAAGACGTCCTTTTCCGAACATCCTTCCGCCTGCGATACTGACTCAAAAATCACGCGGTCCGGTTTCTCAAGGCCCATTTCATGGGAAAGGTATTCGCGGTCGAAATAACCGGCGCCCAGAAGGTTCTCGCTGATATGGCGCCAATGGATCGCCTGATTGTTGCTGAGGCAAACGACGCGATGGTTTTCCCGGAGCCTGCGGACAAACGCGATGAACTCATGAAAACCTTCGGCAACATAGGCATGCTCGGCTTCGTAGATGCTTTCGTGCGGCACATCGAATACCCTAGTCAGCGCCTGCACGTAGTCGCTTTCCGTGGACCGCCCGAGGCGGAAATCGCGGAAGATCGCTTCCGGAACGTCGCCGTACCGTAGGGAAGGGCCTGCACCGCCAGGTTTCGAAACCGCGCGGTCGCGGGAAGCCGGATCGAGCTTCACGAATACTCCGCCAATATCAAAAATGAAGAGTTTTTCGCGTTTCTTCATGAGCCGGTTCCAGCACCACTCCCCACCCCTTAAGTGTTAACAACCTATTAGATAATTCCGTCCTGTCAATTAAGTATGGAATTTTTTATTCGTATCGAATGTTTTCAACAAGCTGGCGCCGCCTTCGCTTCATTTCGATGGCGGATCTACTATGGGGATTGGTGCGGGATGTAATGAGTTACAGGCGATAAGGCCTTAGAAATACGCCTGATCTGCGGGTGGGCCGGTCATCCGGCGACAGCGATGTCGCGAAGCATAATGGAATATAAAATTCGTCTTATTTTCGCTGTTGGGAATTTTCTATCGTAATCGTTTTGGTCACATGGGTCGCCGATCGAACGACCGGCGGGAAGACCGATATCGTTCGGGTGATCGGCGTCATCCTTCGATGCAGTCAAGAATGGCAGGAGGTTGATTGTGTTGAGGACCGGCGCTGCTCGGATATTACCGGCAGGAAGGTCGCCTGGTGTTTGTGGCAGACGTCGGGGTTGAGAATGCCTATACCATGCCTGGACCCAGTACAGTCGGGCCGGCCGGGGGAACGGCTGCTCCTCAAGGTCCGCAGCACAATGCTGTCGTATTCCACCGCGAGCGGCCCGCGGTGGGAGAGGGTGACGAGATATAATAAGTTATCCGATCGCCTGTATCTCTTGGACCAGGCGACCGGAGGACGGCTCCGACCGGAGCTTGATCGGGGCGATCGTTACGCCGCGACGGGCTGGGCGGGGGCCTTGGCGCCGGTCATGAAGGCGACCGCGTCGGACATCGTGTATTCCTTCGGATCGATCACGGTCAGCCGTCGTCCAAGCCGATGAATATGAATTCGGTCGGCCACTTCGAACACATGCGGCATGTTGTGCGAGATGAGCACGATCGGGATGCCGCGCGAGCGCACGTCGAGGATGAGTTCCAGAACTTTCCGGCTTTCCTTGACGCCGAGCGCGGCGGTTGGTTCGTCGAGAATGATGACCTTGGAGCCGAACGCTGCGGCACGTGCCACGGCGACGCCCTGGCGCTGGCCGCCCGACAGGGTCTCGACGGCCTGGTTGATGTTCTGGATCGTCATCAGCCCGAGTTCCGTAAGCTTGTCTCGCGCCTGCTTTTCCATCGTCGGCCGGTCGAGCATGCGGAACCACTGTCCGAGCACGCCCCGCTTGCGGATTTCGCGACCGAGAAACATGTTGTCGGCGATCGAGAGCGCGGGGGAGAGCGCGAGGTTCTGGTAGACGGTTTCGATGCCGGCGTCGCGGGCTTCGAGCGGCGACTTGAAATTCACCGGCCGGCCTTCGAGCGTGATCTCGCCCTCGTCGGGCCGTACCGCGCCGGAGATCGCCTTGATTAGCGAGGACTTGCCGGCGCCGTTGTCGCCGATGACGGCGAGGATTTCGCCGGGGTAGAGATCGAAGTCGGCGTTGTCGAGAGCAGTGACGCGTCCGTAACGCTTGACCAGGCCGCGGGCTGTGAGAATGGGTTCGACGCTCATGATTACACCGAGACCTTTCTGATCCACTGATCGATTGCGACGGCAGCGATGATGAGCCAGCCGGTCAGCATGACTTTCCATTGGGGATCGGCGCCGAGCATGTTGAGACCCATTGACATGACGCCGACGAGCATGGCGCCGAACAGCGTGCCGAGGATGGAACCGCGGCCGCCGAAGAGCGAGATGCCGCCGATCACCGTGGCGGTGATCGCTTGAAGGTTGAAGTCGGTCACAGCCGAGGAAGGCGAGATCGAGCCGTTGCGGCCGATCGATACCCAGGCGGCGAAGGCGGCGATGACCCCCGCGATCGTATAGACGCTGAGCAGAACCTTGCGGGTCTGGATGCCGGAGAGTTTTGCAGCTTCCGGGTCGTCACCGACGGCGTAGACATGCCTTCCCCAGGCCGTATGGTTGAGGATGTACCAGAGCACCGCCACCAGCAGGACCATGGCGATGACGCCAAGCGTCAGGATGGCGCTGCCTATCCTGAAATTGAGCGCGAAGAGATGGAGGAGCGGGGCCTTTTCGTCCACGTCGGTGTCGCGGATCGTCTCATTGGCGGAATAGATGAAATTCGTCGCCATGATGATGTTCCAGGAGCCGAGCGTCACGATGAACGGCGGCAGCCGCATGACTGCAACAAGGAACCCGTTGAAAAAGCCGCAGGCGCCGCCGGTGATCAGGCCAACGAGGATCGCGATGCCGGTGGGCATGCCGTAGGTCACGGCGAAATTGCCCATGATGACAGCCGATATCACCATCACCACCCCGATCGAGAGATCGATGCCGGCGGTGAGGATGATCAGGGTCTGGGCAGCGCCGAGAATGCCGACCACCGCGATTTGCTGGAGGATCAGCGTCAGCGTGTAGGACGAGAAGAACCGCCCGCCGATGGCGACGCCGAAGATGATGATGGACAGGATCAGCACGATCAGCGGCACGGCAGCAGGTGTCGAGTGCAGAAAATGCTGCGCGCGTTTTAAGAGAGAGACGTCCTGGCTCTCGAACGAGGCAACGCTCTTGTCGCTGCCGTCGAGAACACGCTCGAATTCCTGGGTTTCGCTCATGTTTCCTCCTCCGCGCGCCGAATGCGCAGGAACCGTCCGTTGAGTTTGACCGGTCTTCGCCGGTTGTTCCCCAGCGGTGTATCATTGGGTCGAAAATGGCCGGGGATATCAACCCCGGCCGGGATGGGCTAAATGGTGAGGATCAACCCCAGCACTTGGCCGTACCTTCCTTGACGTCGATCGACTTGACGCCGGGGACCGGCTTGTCGGTGACGAGCGCAACGCCGGTGTCGAAGAAGGACTTGCCTTCGGTCGGCTTCGGCTTTTCCTTGGTGTCGGCGAACTTCTTGATCGCCTCGATGCCGAGCGATGCCATCAGCAGCGGATATTGCTGCGAGGTGGCGCCGATCACGCCTTCCTTGACCGACTTGACGCCCGGGCAACCGCCGTCCACCGAGACGATCAACACGTTCTTTTCCATGCCGACGGCCTTCAGTGCCTGGTAGGCGCCGACGGCGGAGGGCTCGTTGATCGTGTGGATGACGTTGATGCCGGAATTCTTCTGGAGAAGATTTTCCATGGCCTTGCGGCCGCCTTCCTCGTTGCCATTGGTCACGTCGTGGCCGACGATGCGCTTGTCGGTTTCGTCACCGATCTTGTCTGGGTTCTTCGGATCGATGCCAAAGCCGATCATGAAGCCCTGGTCGCGCAGCACGTCGACCGTCGGCTGATCCGGGGTCAGATCAAGGAAGCCGACCTTGGCATCCTTGGCCTTGTCGCCCATGGTTTCCTTTGCCCACTGGCCGATCAGCTTGCCGGCGAGAAGGTTGTCGGTCGCGAACGTGGCATCGGCGGCACTGATCGGATCGAGCGGGGTGTCGAGCGCGATGACCAGAACGCCGGCGTCGCGGGCCTTCTTGACGGTCGGCACGATGCCCTTGGTGTCGGATGCGGTGATCAGAATGCCCTTGGCGCCGTCGGCGACGCAGCTTTCGATGGCTGCAACCTGGCTTTCGCTGTCACCGTCGATCTTGCCGGCATAGGATTTCAGCGTCACGCCGAGTTCCTTGGCCTTGGCCGTCGCACCTTCCTTCATCTTGACGAAGAAGGGGTTGGTGTCGGTCTTGGTGATCAGGCAGGCGGATACGCCTGCGGCCTCCGCAGGAGCGGAAAACGCAACGCCCAGGACAAGGGCGCCGAATGCGGCGGACAATACGGATTTCTTCATGGTCTCCTCCCAGAGTTAAGACTTGTCCGCCATGCGGACCAACGTTCACGCGTAATAAATGGGCACCGGTGCCACCGAGTTCGACAGGCGTCTCCTCCAAGCCGTCCTGTGCCCTTACACCCTAATTAAGAACGAGTTGAAATAGCCTGTCAATAATTAATTCCGATTGAATTATTTATTTCTCGTGCCATAGTTTGCCGAAGTGGAGGTTCAGAATCTGGCGATCTGTGTGCGGTGTACCTTGGGGTTTAACTCGGGATATCAGAGGGATACCCTTCATTCCCGAATGAGGTGCTTCCGTCGATTCCACGCTTCTGGGAGGAAGAGCCATGTCAGTTTCAGATAGCGTGGCGCAAGGCCATGCGCTGCTGGGCAATTTCACCGGCGGCTCAAATCAGGTGCGGGTCAGGGCCTATAACGAGCGGCTCGTGCTTTCGCTGGTGCGGCTGAACGGCTCCATGTCGAAGGCGGATATCACCCGGCGCAGCGGGCTTTCGGCCCAGACCGTCTCGGTCATCATGCGGGCGCTCGAAAAGGACGGCCTTCTGTTGCGCGGTGAACCGGTGCGCGGCCGGGTGGGGCAGCCTTCGGTGCCGATGCGTCTCAATCCGGACGCGGTCTATTCGTTTGGCGTGAAGATCGGCCGGCGTAGCGCCGACCTGGTCCTGATGGATTTCGTCGGGCGCATCCGGCTGCAATATCACGAATCCTACGCCTATCCGCTTCCCGGAAAGATCATCGAGATCATCACGTCCGGCATTGCGCGGCTCGAAGGCCAGCTGACCGAGGTGCAGCGCGGCCGCATCGCCGGGATCGGCATCGCCGCGCCATTCGAACTCTGGAACTGGGCCGAGGAGGTGGGTGCGCCGCAAGGGGCGATGGAGGTCTGGCGCGGGTTCGATCTGCAGGCGGAAATCGCAGGCAAGGTCCAGCACGCGGTCTATCTGCAGAACGACGCGACAAGCGCCTGCGGCGCCGAACTGGTATTCGGCGTTGGCCCCTCCTATCCGGATTTCGTGTATTTCTTCATCGGATCGTTCATCGGCGGCGGGATCGTTCTGAATTCGGCGATCTTTTCCGGCCGGACCGGGACCGCGGGCGCTGTCGGGCCGCTTCCCGTGCGAAGCGGCGATGGCGAGACACGCCAATTGCTCGACATCGCCTCGATCTTCGTTCTCGAGAATCTCCTGAAAGAGCGGAACCTCGATCCACAGCCGCTCTGGTATTCCGCAGACGACTGGATCGATTTCGGCGAGCCGCTCGATCTGTGGATCCGGCAAACCGCGGATGCGCTTGCCCAGGCGATCGTTGCGGCAGCCTCGATCATCGATTTCGGCGCGGCCGTGATCGACGGCGGCTTTCCGGCCTGGGTCAGGCAACGGATCGTCGCCTCGACCATCGAAGCGGTGACGCGGCTCGACCTTCAGGGTGTCATCATTCCCGATATCATCGAGGGAATGGTCGGCTCCCAGGCGCGGGCGATCGGCGGGGCGAGCCTGCCGATCTTTGCCAAATACCTGTCCGACCAGAACGTGCTTTTCAAGGACCTGCGCGAAACGGCGGCAGGTTCATAGGCAGTTGGATATCGGCCAGGCGTCGCCTCAGCGGCCCTTGGCCTGACGCCAGCGGGCGAAGTCGGCTTTGCTCTCTTCCTTCGTCGCCGGGTAGAGGCCGATGATCGAGCGGCCGTTCAGGACTTCCTCGGTCACGAAATCCTCAAACGCAGTCATTTCGATCACCTCATCGGCGATTTCGTCGGCGATATGCGCCGGGATGATGACCACTCCCTCGTTGTCGCCGACCACCACGTCGCCCGGCCAGACGGCGACGTCGCCACAACCGATGGGTACGTTGATGTCGAGTGCCTGGTGCAGGGTGAGGTTGGTCGGGGCGGAGGGGCGGTTGTGGTAGGCGCGGATGCCGAGTTCGGCGATCTCCGGACTATCGCGAAAACCGCCATCGGTGACGACGCCGGCGACACCGCGCACCATCAGGCGCGATACGAGAATAGAGCCGGCGGAGGCCGCGCGGGGATCCTTGCGGCTGTCCATGACCATGACATGGCCGGGTGGGCACTGCTCGACGGCGGCGCGCTGCGGATGCTCCGGGTTCTGAAACACCGAGAGCGGGTTCAGGTCTTCGCGCGCCGGGATGTAGCGCAGCGTGAAGGCCTGGCCGACCATGTTCTTAGGTTTCTGGGAAAGCGGCCGGACATCCTGGATGAACTGGTTGCGCAGGCCGCGCTTGAAGAGCGCGGTGCAGATCGTCGCGCAGCTGACGCCCGCGTATTTCTGGCGTGTGGTGTCGGAAAGAATGTAATCGGTCATAGGGTTCCACTCAGACATGTCGGGTCAGAAAATCTCGGGCTCGCCGGCGGTGGCGCCGAACTCCCGTTCGAGAAAGTCGAAGTCGCAGCCTTCGTTGGCCTGCTTGATGTGCTTGGTAAACATCCAGCCGTAACCGCGTTCGTATTTGTCGGCAGGCGCCACCCATTCGGCGCGGCGCCTGGCGAGCGTGGCTTCGTCCACCAGCATATCGATCGAGCGGTTCGGCAGGTCGACGCGGATGATATCGCCGGTGCGTACCAGCGATAGCGGGCCGCCGATATGGGCTTCAGGCGCCACGTGCAGGATACAGGCGCCGTAGCTCGTGCCGGACATGCGGGCATCGGAAATGCGCAGCATGTCGCGGAAACCTTGTTTCAGGATCTTCTTCGGGATCGGCAGCATGCCCCATTCCGGCATGCCGGGACCGCCTTTGGGTCCGGCGTTGCGCAGAATCAGCACGTGATCGGCGGTGACGTCGAGGTCCTCGCGGTCGATCATCGCCTTCATTTCCGGATAACTGTCGAAGACGAGGGCAGGGCCTTCGTGGACCCGCAGCCGCGGCTCGCAGGCGGAAGGCTTCATGACGCAGCCGTCCGGCGCGAGGTTGCCCTTGAGGACCGCCAGCGATCCCTCATGATAGATCGGGTTCGACAAGGGGCGGATGACGTCGCTGTTGTAGACTTCGGCGCCTTTCAGCGTCTCGCCGAGTGGGAAACCGCTGACGGTCATGGCGTCGAGTTTCAGGAGGTCCTTGATCTCCGACATCAGCGCGCGCAGGCCGCCGGCGTAATAGAAGTCTTCCATCAGGTATTTGTCACCCGACGGGCGGATGTTGGCGACGACAGGTGTCGTGCGGCCTGCCTTGTCGAGATCGTCGAGCGTCAGCGGCACGCCGGCACGGCGAGCCATCGACAGGAGATGTACGACCGCATTGGTGGAACAGCCTGTCGCCATGGCGACCGTCGTTGCATTGTGGACAGCATCCGGGGTGATGATCTTGTCAGGCGTCAACTCGTCCCAGACCATTTCGACGATCCGGCGGCCGCAGCGCGTGCTCATCCGTATGTGGTTGACGTCGGCGGCGGGAATGGAACTGGCACCGGGGAGGGTGAGGCCGAGCGCTTCGGCGATGGCGGTCATGGTGCTTGCGGTGCCGAAAGTCATGCAATGGCCGTAGGAGCGGGCAATGCCTTCCTCGACGCCGGTCCATTGTTCTTCGGAAATCGTGCCGGCGCGGCGCTCGTCCCAGTATTTCCAGGCATCCGAGCCGGAGCCCAACCATTCGCCCTTGTAGTTGCCGCGCAGCATCGGGCCGGCGGGCAGGAAGATCATCGGGAAACCGGCGCTGATGGCGCCCATGACGAGGGCAGGGGTGGTCTTGTCGCAGCCGCCCATCAGCACTGCCCCGTCGACTGGATGGGCGCGCAAAAGTTCCTCGGCCTCCATGGCGAGGAAGTTGCGATAGAGCATCGATGTTGGCTTCAGCGCACTTTCCGACAGCGACTGG
Source organism: Neorhizobium sp. T6_25 (assembly GCF_002968555.1). Classification (NCBI taxonomy): domain Bacteria; kingdom Pseudomonadati; phylum Pseudomonadota; class Alphaproteobacteria; order Hyphomicrobiales; family Rhizobiaceae; genus Neorhizobium; species Neorhizobium sp. T6_25. Next base: position 150,409 of record NZ_PVBL01000008.1, on the reverse strand, counting down.
ACCGGCAGTTCGACCGGGAAGCCGCCCGCCTGCAGCACGCCGCGCTTCACGTGTTCGACGCGATCCCTGAAATGGGCGTGGCAGGCGTTGAGGTCGGACCAGGTATTGAGGATGGCGATGATCGGCTTCTTGCCCCAATCCTTCTCGTCATAACCCATCTGCATCATGCGGGAGCGGTGTCCCGACGAACGGAGATCATCCGGCGCGAACCAACGGGCGCTACGGAGATCGGCTGCTTCCTTAGTCATGCTTGCTCTTCCAGAAATCCTGCCATCGTTCCGGGATCGATTCTGTTGCGATCCCAGGGACGGAGCTCCTCCCGCCCGACGCCAACTTAAACACGCTCGTTTTAAATTGATATATCAAATTTCAGCTGCTAGATCGGCGAAAGGAATTAAGGTGGAGGACGCGGATGGGAAGCGACAACGCGCTTCTGCCAGTGGCGCCGGTTTTTCTGAAAAGCCTGCGCGACCACGTTTACGGGCTGGTACGCGATGCCATACTTTCCGGGCGGCTGAAGAGCGGCGAGAAGCTGAACGAGCGCCATCTGGCCGGCCAGCTCGGCATAAGCACGACACCGCTGAAGGAGGCTTTGCGCGTGCTTGAGGCCGAAGGGCTGGTACGGTCGGAGCCTCGCCGCGGGATTTATGTCACCTTCAATGCCGGCCAGGCGGAAGAGATGATGCTGGCGCGTGCAGCACTCGAGAGCATGATTGCTCGCCAGGCCGCCAAGCGGGCGAAGGATGAGGACGTGGCCCTGATGCGCGAGCTCATCGTCGAGATGCGGGCCGGCCTCGAGACGGTGGACGTGCTGCAGCTCATCGCTCTCAACGAGCGCTTCCACAACGTCATCCATGAAGCATCCGGTTGCGGCTATCTGCGTCGCCTGCAGGGCGGCCAGAGCATCTACACTCATACCGCCCGTCTCAGCGTGCTGTCGGAAGAGCGGGAGCGCTTTCTGGCGGTCGAGGAGCATGAGGCCATTGCCCATGCGATCGCTGACCGCGATCCCGATCTCGCCGAGCGCCTGATGCGAGATCACGTCATTCGCTCGGGCGAGAAACATCTGATCCGCGTGTCTCAAGCGTGAAGTCAGCAGCGGCCACAGATCTTATGAGCTAGGTCGATCGGCGTGTAAAAATGCACCGCACAAAATATTGCCCGGCGCGCCCTTCCAGAACTCGCACATTCCACAAGTCGCCCTACATAAGGTTGGCTTTTATGTGTTCCAAGCCAAGTCAAACGAGGTGGTGACTGGCGATCCGGAGGGAAATTCTGTCATGTCTTTGAAAAAGAAGCTTTTAGGCCTAGCATTCGCGCTTGGTGTTTCGGCCACCATGGCGAGTGCCCAGGTCGTCGTCTCGTCCAAGATCGATACCGAAGGCGGCGTGCTGGGCAATATCATCCTTGCCATGCTGAAGGCGAACAACATCCAGGCTACCGATCGCATCCAGCTCGGAGCGACGCCGGTCGTGCGCAAGGCGATGACCGCCGGCGAAATCGACATCTATCCGGAATATACCGGCAACGGCGCCTTCTTCTTCGAGAAGGGCGACGATCCGGCCTGGAAGGACCCGAAAAAAGCCTATGAAGCGGTCAAGAAGCTCGATTACGACGCCAACAAGATCGTCTGGCTGACGCCGTCTTCGGCCAATAACACCTGGGCGATCGCGGTGCGCAAGGACGTTGCCGATGCCAACAAGCTGAAGACGCTGACCGACTTCGGCAAATATGTCGCCGGCGGCGGCAAGATCGTGCTGGCGGCCTCCTCCGAATTCGTCAATTCGGCCGCCGCCTTGCCGGCCTTCCAGACCACCTACGGCTTCAAGCTGAAGCCCGACCAGCTGATCACGCTCTCGGGCGGCGATACGGCGGCAACCATCGGTGCGGCCGCCAATCAGACCAACAATGCCAATGCCGCCATGGTCTACGGTACCGATGGCGGTATCGCGCCCTCCGGGCTCGTTGTTCTCGAAGACGACAAGGGCGTCCAGCCGGTCTACCAGCCGACTCCGATCATCCGCGAAGAGGTGCTCAAGAAGAACCCGACCATCGAGGCGGTGCTGAAGCCGGTCTTCGCCAAGCTCGATCTCGTCACGCTGCAGGACCTCAACGGTCGCGTGCAGGTGGGTGGCGAACCGGCCAAGGCGGTTGCCGAGGATTTTCTCAAGAAAAACGGCTTCCTGAAGTAATTCCTTTTTGGACCGGTTTCGTGTCAACATGGGCCGGGCGCTCCAGCGTCCGGCTTTTTCATCGGTCGCAGGTTGCTTATAGGCAGGGACGGTTTGAGAGTTCAGTTCGATAAGCTCGGCGTCGTCATCACCCTTCTCGCCGCCTACGGCGCGCTCTGGGCGTCGTTTGCGACGCTCAAGCCCAATCGGATCGTACAGGGCCAGGCGGAGGCGATGCTTCAGTCACTGCCGGCTTGGGCGGGCTGGGGCCTTGTCGTGGTTCTGGTTCTTGCAACCGCCGCTGCGCTCTTTCGCACTTCCCCTTGGATAAAGCTGCTTGCAGCCGTCGCGGCGCTCGCGGCGCTGACACTTTCGATCGGCTACGCCGCGACATTCCTGACGCCGGCCGGCAATACCTATGCCCGCGTCTCGCCCGCCTCGGGCTTCTGGATACTGCTGTTCGCCTTTGCGCTTCTGGCTGCCGATGCGATCACGCGGCTCGATCCGCCGCCGGCGGTGCGGGTGCTGTTTCTGGTCCTGGCCGCGGCGGCGATTGGCACGCTGCTGATGTCGGGAAGCTGGAACGGGCTGTCGATCATGAAGGAATATTCCGGCCGCGCCGACGTCTTCTGGGTCGAGGCGGGCAAACATGTGGAACTGGCGCTTGGCTCGCTGTTTGCTGCCGTCCTGGTGGGGTTGCCGCTCGGCATCCTCTGTCATCGCGTGGCGCCGCTGAGGGATGGCGTACTCAACACGCTGAACCTCGTTCAGACCATCCCGTCGATCGCGCTTTTCGGCCTGTTGATCGCGCCGCTCGGCTGGGTCGCCGTCAATGTGCCGGGCGCTGCGGCGATCGGCATCCGCGGCATCGGGGGAGCGCCGGCCTTTGTCGCGCTGTTTCTCTATTCGCTGCTGCCTGTCGTCGCCAACACCGTTGTCGGGCTTGCGGGCGTGCCGCGCGCGGCAAACGACGCCGCCCGCGGCATCGGCATGACCGGTCGGCAGCGGCTGTTCAAGATCGAGTTCCCGCTGGCGCTGCCGGTGATCCTGACCGCGATCCGCATCGTGCTCGTCCAGAATATCGGCATGGCGACGATTGCCGCGCTGATCGGCGGCGGCGGTTTCGGCGTCTTCGTCTTCCAGGGTATCGGCCAGACCGCCATGGACCTTGTCCTGCTCGGCGCCGTGCCGACTGTGGCGCTCGCCTTTGCCTCGGCCGTCGTCCTCGACGCGCTGATCGAAATGAACTCCCGCGTCCCCAACGGAGCCAGATCCGCATGATCGAGATCGACGCCATCACCAAGCGCTACGACGGTATCGCCGTCGTCGACAATGTCTCGATGGTGATCGAGCCGCGCACCGTCACGGTCGTCGTCGGCACGTCCGGTTCGGGCAAGACGACGCTGATCCGGATGATCAACCGGCTGGTGGAAGCGACCGAAGGGGCCATCCGGCTCGATGGCGAGGACAACCGGTCCATACCGGGCTACGAGTTGCGGCGCCGGATCGGCTACGCAATTCAGGGCCATGGGCTTTTCCCGCATCGGACGGTGGCCCAGAACATAGCGACGGTGCCAGGCCTGCTCGGCTGGACCAAGGCCCGCACCGACGCAAAGGTCGAGGAACTGCTGACGCTCTTCCAGCTCGAGCCGAAGACGTTCGGGCCACGTTATCCGCACGAACTCTCCGGCGGCCAGCAGCAGCGCGTCGGGGTGGCACGGGCGCTTGCCGCCGAACCGAACGTGCTGTTGATGGACGAGCCCTTCGGGGCGCTCGATCCGATCATCCGGGCCAAGGCGCAGGAGGACCTGCTGGCGATCCAGAGATATTTCGGCACGACGATCGTGCTCGTCACCCATGACATGAACGAGGCTTTCCATCTCGCTGACAAGATTGCCGTGATGGACAAGGGCAGGGTGGTGCAATACGGGCCGCCTGCCGAACTCGTCCGTGCTCCGGCCACGCCCTTCGTCGAGACGCTGATTGGCGATGCGGAACGGCCGTTCCGGCTGCTTTCGATCGCCAAGACCGGAGCGGCGGCGGAGCCCGGCGAGGCGGAGGGCGAGCCGATCCGCGAGGACAGAAGCCAGCAGGAAGCGCTTGCCGATCTCATCTGGAGCGGCAGGGATGCGCTTCCGGTCATCTCCAGGAGCGGTGCTCCGATGGGGCGGGTGACGCTTGACGCGATCCTCAAGCGCGCCGCGAGGCCGCGATGAGGGCTTGGGTGCCGACCATCCTGCGCAGCCTTCTGCTTCTCGTGCTGATCGCCTTCCTGGTATCACCGGGCAGTTTCGAGCCGCTGCTGAAGCCGCTCGTGCAGCCGAACGCGCCGGCGATCTACAATCAGGGTAGCCTGCTCAGCCTGACGCTACTGCATCTGCGGACGGTCTTGATCGCGACATTGGCGGCGACGATCATCGCCGTGCTGCTGGCGATCCTCGTCACCCGGCCGTTCGGGGCGGAGTTCCTGGCGCTTTCCCGCAGCCTCGTCAATATCGGCCAGACGTTTCCGCCGGTTGCGGTTCTGGCGCTTGCCGTCCCGGCTGTCGGCTTCGGCGAGAAGCCGACGCTGATCGCGCTGTTTCTCTATGGGCTTCTGCCGATCTTTGAAAATACGCTGACCGCGCTCACCAATCTGCCGCGATCGGTGATGGAGGCGGCGCGTGGTTCCGGCATGACACCTCTCCAGCGGCTCATTCAGGTCGAGCTGCCGCTCTCCTTGCCGGTGGTCGTCGCCGGCATCAGGCTTTCGGTGGTGATCAGTCTCGCCACGGCCACGATCGGTTCGACGGTCGCGGCAAAGACCCTCGGCGAAGTGATCATTGCCGGACTGCAGTCCAACAACCTCGCCTTCGTGCTGCAGGGCGGACTGATCGTCGGCGCGCTGGCCGTGTTGATCTATGATGGGCTCTCGGCGATTGAAGCCATGATCGCCCGCCGGACGGGTACCGCCTAGCCGTGGCTGGAATCGGTCGGCACGACCGGTTCGACATCCTGTTTCAGGTTGCCGCGATGGAAGATGAACAGTCCGGCGATGACGATGATGCCGGCGCCTGTCAACGTCTGGACATCCGGGAAATCGCCGAAGAAAATCCAGCCGAGCACGATCGCCCAGAGCAGCAGCGTATATTGCAGCGGCGCCAGCACCGAGGCGGGCGCCAGTTTCAGCGAGCGGGTGATCAGCAGATGCGCGCAGCAGGAGACGATGCCGAGCAGCAGAAGGGCAAGCAGCTCGCCGGTATTGAACGGGCTCCAGTTGCCCACGGTTAGAAACGCACCGGCCACGAGGCAGGCTAGCGTCTGCCAGGTGACGAGCGTCGCATCCGGGGTCGAGCGCAGCGTGCGGTTCAGCACCAGCGTCAGCGCGAAGGAAAGACTGCCGATCAGCCCGAAGATCGAGGGCAATGACAGCATTTCCGAGGAGGGACGAAGGGCGATCACCACACCGATGAAGCCGATCAGGACGGCGAGCCAGCGCCGCCACCCGATGCGCTCGCCGAGCAGGAAATGCGACAGGGCCGCCACATAGATCGGCCCGGCCATGTAAAAGGTCATGACGTCGGCGAGCGGCATGTAGGCGACGGCGGCGTAGAAGAGGCCGGTGTCTGCGGTCGCCAGAACGATGCGCAGCACATGCAGCGATGGCTTCTCGACCTTGTAGAGCGCCGAAATCGGCTGGCGGGCGAGCATCGGGCCGAGCACGAAAAAGGCGCCGATCGACCGGATCAGCAGAACCTGACCGACCGAAAAGCTCGCCACCAGCCATTTGCCCATGGCATCGTTGAGGGCAAACATGAAATCGCCGAGCAGCATCAGCAGTATGCCTGCCAGTACCGCATTGCCCGCTATCGCCGAGGCCGCTCTCTTGTTCATGCTGCGCGAGCGCTCCCGACTCTGATCCTGCAATTTCGAAAGCCGGGACTTACCCGGCGAGCCTGCCACCTTGCAAGGGCCTTGGTGCACCGGTGGTTGTGGGAAAACTGATCGGCAGGCCGCGCAACACGCGAACCGCCAGGAACGCGAAGCACTCGGCCTCGACCGCGTCGCCCCGCCAGCCGAGCGTATCGGCGGAAACGGCCTTCACGCCGGCACGGCTTTCGAGCATCGACATGATCGTCGGGTTGTGACGGCCGCCGCCGCTGACGATCAGCCGTTTCGGCCGGTGCGGCAGCAGGTCGAGCGCCTTGCCGACCGCAGATGCGGTGAAGGCCGAAAGGGTTGCTGCGCCGGTGGCGTCGTCGAGACCGTCCGCCATGGCAGCGGTGAAATCGAAACGATCGAGCGATTTCGGGTAGGGCGCCGTGAGATAGGGATGATCGAGAAGCTTTGCGAGGCGTTCCTCGTCGACCTTGCCGGAGGCGCCGAGCGCCCCGTTGCGGTCCATCTCGCCAAGGCCGCGTGCCTTGATGAAGTCGTTGAGCGGCGCATTGGCCGGGCCGGTGTCGAAGGCGATCATCAGGTCCTTGCCGTCCCACCAGGTGACGTTGGCGACACCGCCGAGATTGAGCACGGCCGTATCGCCGCCGGTATCGACGCCGCGCAGCAGAGCCGAATGATAGGCAGCGGCAAGCGGCGCGCCCTGGCCGCCGGCCCGCACGTCCGCCGAGCGGAAGTCGTAGGCGACCTTGGTGCCGAGGATCGAGGCCATCAGCTCGCCATCGCCAAGTTGGCGGGTGTCGCCGAGCCTGTCTTTGGTGGGTGCCCGGTGCAGCACACTCTGGCCGTGGAAACCGACGATGCCGATATCGGCCATGGTCAGCCCCGTGCTTTCGACCAGTTCACTGACGGCGTAGGACTGCGCCGTTGTCAGCGCCTGTTCGGCCTCGCGGAAGATTGCCGGATCGGGTCCTTCGAAATTCCAGACGCGGGCCTGAGCGAGCGTTTCCTCCAGGAGGGTGCGGATTTCCGGCGGGTAGGGGGCGAGCGTATAGGCGCCAAACGTGTCGATCGTCTCGCCGTCCGTCTTCAGGAGCGCCACGTCGATATTGCCGTCGAGGACGGTTCCGGTCATCAGGCCGACAGCCCAGATTGGCTCCATGATCAGCTCCTCAGGTTTGGTTGACGAGATTGCAGACCGCCTGCCGCAGGGCCAAGATGCCGCTGTCGAAATGGCGGGTCGGATGGATGCGGTTGGTGAGCAGGGTCACGGCACGACCCTTGTCGAAGTCGATCAGCAGACTTGTGCCGGTAAAGCCGGTATGGCCGATCGTTCCGGGACCGCACAGGCTTCCGCCCCACCAGTCGGTAAAGGGATGCTCCCAGCCATGGGTGCGGCGATTGGAGAGCGGCGCGCGCATCAGCGCTATCGCATTCCTGGACGCCCCGGTGCCGTCGAGCAGGCTTTCGGCGAAATCCAGAACCGACTTTACCGTGCCGAACAGGCCCGCGTGGCCGGAACCCTGCAGCGCCGAGCAATTTTCGTCGTGCGCTTCGCCCGACAGGATCCGCTGCCGCCAGGCGCAGTCTTCGGTCGCGGCCGATTGTTCCGGATCGGCGGACCAGGCGAAGCCCGGACCGGGATCGAGGTCGCGGATCGTCTTCTTCGCCAGCCGTTCGAGCGCGAAACCGAGCAGGATGAAGTTGATGTCGGAATAGACCAGCGGACCGGCTTTCCATTCCCGCTGCAGGATGAAGGCGCGCAGCAGATCCGGATCGCGGCCATACGTATAGATGGGCTCCACGCCCGGAAACGGCGTCTGGTGGCCGAGGCATTGGCGGAAGGTGACCTTCCGCTCCCAGGCCTCAACGTTGTATTGGCGCAGGTCCGGCAGCAGCGAGGTGAGCGGCGCGTCGAGATCGATCGTGCCGTCGTCGGCGAGCTTCAGGATGCGCGTCGTGGTGAAGATCACCTTGGTGAGCGAGGCGAGATCGAACCAGGTGTCCTCGGTCATCGGACGTTCAATCGGAACGACTTGCGCCGAGCCGGTCGCGCGGGTCATGCGCCCGTGTTTCAGGTCGACGATGCCGAGCACGCCGCCCGGAATGCGCCTGTCGGCGATGGACTGTTCGAGCGGGGCGAAGGCCCGCTCGAACACGGCGACAAGTTCGGGACTGGCGGAAGCTTTGTCTTTCATGTCGTTACATCCTCAGGCTTCCGTCCGCGCCCGGTGATCCGGTCCACAGGACTGCCATTCGGCGGGCGGCGGCTCGAAACCCGGTGGTCGAACCAGAGACGGGACCTGGCGCGTATCGAGTTCGAAATGTTGGTTGCGGCGCTCGATGCTCGGCACGGCGGAAATCAGCCGCTTGGTGTAGGAATGCCGCGGGTTGGACAGAACTGAGGCAGCATTGCCGATCTCGACGATCTGACCCGCATAAAGCACCGCGATGCGATGGGCGATACGTTCGACGACCGCCATGTCGTGCGAAACGAAAAGATAGGCGAGACCGTATTCGTGCTGCAGATCGACCAGCAGTTCCAGCACCTTGGCCTGCACCGAGACGTCTAGCGCCGAAACCGCCTCGTCGAGCACGACGATCGACGGATTGAGCATCAGCGCGCGGGCGATGCAGAGGCGCTGGCGCTGGCCGCCGGAGAACTCGTGCGGGTAGCGCAGGAGGCTGTTTTCGGGCAGGCCGACCCGCTTCAGCAGTGCCACCATTTTTGCCCGCGTTTCCGCGTCGATCCGGCCGCCGGCGGCGATCACCGGTTCCGCAAGGATGCTGTCGATCCGCAGGCGCGGATTGAGCGAGGCGTAAGGGTTCTGGAAGACCATCTGCACGGAGGGATCGCTTCCGTCGACGATCGTCCCGTTGTTTGCGGAGAAGCTGCCGCGGGTGGGCTTCACAAGCCCCAAGATGGCGCGGGCGGTGGTCGACTTGCCGGAGCCGCTTTCGCCGACGATCGCCAGCGTTTCGCCCGGCATCAGGTCGAAGCCGACATTCTCGACCGCATGGACCGAGCCAGGCGAACGGCTGAGAATCCTGCCGGCGACCTTGAAGCGCACGGTCAATCCATCGACCTTCAGCGCGGGCACGATCGCCTCGGATTCTTGGCGGCTGAAATCGGAACGGGCGGCGCGGCCGGATTCGAAATGCGGCACGGCGCTGAGCAGATGCTGGGTATAGGGGTGTTTCGGCTGGTCGAGGACGTCGCCGAGCGGTCCCTGCTCGACCGCTTCGCCGGCCTGCATGACCATGACCTTGTCGGCAATGCCGGCGACGAGGCCGATGTCATGGGTGATGAAGATCATCCCCATGTCGGTCTCACGCTTCAATTCGCCGAGCAGCGCCATGATCTGCGCCTGGACGGTGACGTCGAGCGCGGTCGTTGGCTCGTCGGCGATCAGCAGGCGCGGATTGCAGGCAAGCGCCATGGCGATCATGACGCGCTGGAGCATGCCGCCGGAAAGCTGGTTCGGCGTGTATTTGAGGCGCCGCGCGGCATCCGGGATGCGCACCCGATCGAGCGCGTCCTTGGCGGCAGCCGTCGCCTGACGCCCGGTCAGCCCGCGATGCAGGCGAAACGATTCCTCGATCTGGCGGCCGATCGTCAGCACAGGGTTGAGCGAGGTCATCGGTTCCTGGAAGATCATGCCGATCTCGGAACCGCGGATTTTTTCGAGCACCGGCTCTTCAGCTTTTGTGATGTCGAGCACGCTGCCATCGGCTCGTTTCAGGGTGATCGAACCGCCGATGATCCGGCCGCCGCCGAAATCGACGAGACGGTTGATGGAGAGCGCCGTGACTGATTTGCCGGAGCCGCTTTCGCCGACGATCGCCAGCGTCTCGCCGGCGTCGAGGTCGAAGCTGACGCCCTTGACGATCTCGTTCTGCTTCGGATCACGCCCGAAGCCGACCCGGAGACCGGATACCGAGAGAAGCGATGTCATGGCGCGGACCTCCGCGTCTTGGGGTCGAGAATATCGCGCAAGGCGTCACCGAGCAGGTTGAAGCCGAGAATGCTGATCATGATGGCGACGGCCGGGAAGATCAGCAGCCAGGGCGCGTTTTCCATCAGGTTACGGCTGTCGGCGAGCATCAGGCCAAGCGAGGAGGCCGGCGGCTGGGTGCCAAGGCCGAGGAAGCTCAGGCCGGCCTCGGTCAGCAGCGACCAGGCGAGCGCCAGCGTCACCTGAACGGTCAGTGGTGCCACGAGATTGAGGAGCAGGTGCCGGGTCAGGATATACCTACGGCTGGAGCCGAAGGTGCGGGCGGCATCGACGAATTCGCGAGCCTTGATCGAGAGCGCCGGGCCGCGCACCACGCGGGTAAAGATCGGCGTGTAGACGATGGCGATCGCAGCCACGCTCGTCCAGGTGCCGGGGCCGACAACGGCGATGATCAGGAGCGCGAGCAGGATAGCCGGGAAAGCAAGCAGCACGTCCATGATGCGCATGACGAGGCCATCCCAGGCCTTGCCGAACCAGGCGGCGGTCAGGCCGAGCACGGTTCCGGCGAGCGTCGCCAGCGCCACCGAGCAGAAGGCGACGAGGAAGGACTGGCCGATGCCGTTCATCAGCCGGCTGGCGACATCGCGGCCGAACAGGTCCGTGCCCATCCAGTAGGCCGCGTTCGGCGCATGCAGCCTGTCGATGCGGAACTGCTGCAGCGGATTGTGAGGTGTGATGCCGGACATGCCGAGCAGCGCGACGACCACATAGATCACGACGATCGTACCGCCGATCCTGCCGCTGGAATGGCTGAAAATTGCGCGCAGCATCGACATCAGTTGCCCTCACCGAGCCGGATGCGCGGATCAAGCGTCACATAGGCGAGATCGACGAGCAGGTTGACCACCATGAAGTTGAAGGCAATGAACAGCACGCAGCCCTGCACCAGCGCATAATCGCGCTGCAGGATCGCTTCGAGCACCAGTCGGCCGAGGCCGGGCAGGGCGTAGATCTGTTCGACCAGCACGGCGCCGCCGAGCAGATAGCCGAATTCGACGCCGCTCAAGGTGACCACCGGGATCAGTGCGTTGGGCAGGGCATGGCGCCAGATGACGCTGCGTTTCGGCACGCCCTTGGAGCGGGCGGTGCGGACATAGTCGTCGGAGAGGACATCCAGCATGGCGGAGCGCGAGATGCGGGTGACGGAGGCGGCGAAGGCGAAACCGAGCGTGATCGCCGGCAGGATCATCTGGCCGAGATTGCGGAAGGGATCGGTCAGGAACGGCGTGAACTCGCCCATGGCCGGCAGGATGCCGAAACCGGCCGACAGCGCATAGATGATCAGCAGGCCGACGACGAAATTAGGTGTCGACTGGCCGATCATCGCGAAGATGCGTACCGCTAGATCGGACATTCTTTCGTTGCGGGTGGCGGCGAACACACCGGCCGGCAGGCCGACCAGAAGTGCCACGCACATGGACATCAACGCGAGCTGCAGCGTCAGCGGAAAACGTTCGAGGATGATGGTGAGAGCCGGCTTGCCGTGGATGACGGAAATGCCGAGATCGCCCTGGAGGACCCCGAGAAGCCAACTCCAGTATTGCACCAGGATCGGCTTGTCGATGCCGAAATAGGCCGAGAGCGCCGCTCTCTGTGCCGGCGTCAGCAGGCCGGCTTCGGTGCCGAGCATCGCGGTGATCGCGTCACCCGGCACCAATCGAATTGCGACGAACACGAGGATGGAGACCCCGAGCATCACGAGCGGAAACGTCAACAGCCGTCGCGCCAGGTAACTCATTCGCCCACCAACCTCGTATCCGTACCGTCAATCCTACGCGCTTACTGCAACGTGACCTTGCTCAGGCCGAACAGCGAGCCTTCCGGCGTCGGCACAAAGCCCTGCACGTTCTTCTGCTGTGCCGTGTAGCTGTAGGACGTGTAGAGCCAGGCCCAGGGCGCGACTTCGACGAGGTGCTTTTCGAAGTCGGCGAAGATGACCTTGCGCTTGGCAGGGTCGGTCTCGACGCGGCCCTTCTGCATCAGGCTGTCGAGCGTGTCGTCGATGTAGTTGGTGACCTTCTGCAGGTTGCCGGTCTTGGTCCAGTAGCGGTTATACATGGAGTAGGGATCGGCACGGCCGCCGTTCAGCGCCACCGCCATGTCGAAATCGCCCTTCAGCCAGGCGTCGACATAGACGTTGAGCTCCATCATCTTGATGTTGAGCTTGACGCCGATCTCGGCGAGCTGGGACTGGAGGACCTGCGCTTCGGCGGCGGCGGTCGCGGGTTCGCCATTGGCGGCGATCACGGTCGCGGTAAAGCCGTTCGCAAAACCCGCGTCAGCCATCAGCTTCTTTGCCTTTGCGATATCCTGCTTGTAGCAGAACAGCGCGCTGGCGTCGGACGTGTAACCGGGCATGGTCAGCGGACCGGTGACCTTGCCTTCGCCGACCGAAGCCGTGTCGAGCACGTCCTTGCGGTCGATGGCGCAGGAGATTGCCTGGCGCACGGCGAGCACGTCCATCGGCTTGCGGGACGGGTTCATCTGCAGGACGTGGTAGGCGAGAACTGGGGTGCGGTTGAGCACCAGACTGGCTTCCTTCGGCACCAGCGTGGCGACCAGCGGGTCGTTGATCAGCGCGAAGTCGACCTGCTTGGTGCGCAGCGCCGCAAGGATCGCGGTCTCGTCCGGCAGAACGCTGATGTCGATGCCGTCGATCGCGATCTTGCCGCCGGCCCAATCCTTGTTGGCGGAGAGCGTTTCCTTGGAATTCGGCTCCCATCTGTCGAGCTTGAACGGGCCGGTACCGAGCGCCTTGGTGCCAATGGTGCCGGCAGCGATTTCAGCGGCTGGTACGATGGCGGCGTTGATGCTCGCCATGGCGGTCAGGAGCGGCACGTCCGGCTGCGACAGCTTGAAGACGACGGTCGTCTGGTCCGGGGTCTCGATCGAGGCGATCGACAGGAAGTTGGCGCGCGCGGCGGCGGCGGTCTTTTCGTCGAGAAGGCGCTCGAACGAGGCCTTCACGTCGGCTGCCGTCACCGGCTTGCCGTCCTGGAATTTTGCGTTCGGGTTAAGCTTGAAGGTCAGTTGCTTGGCGTCGGCCGCAAATTCCCAGGACGCTGCGACGGCCGGGACGATCTGCAGGTCCTTGTTGAGGCGGACGAGCGGCTCGTAGATCAGTTCCAGCAGGCGGATCGAGGAAAATGCAGTCTGCTTGTGCGGATCAAGCCCGGTCGCATCCTGCTTCCAGGCCATTTTCAGCGACGCCGCCGATGCCGGCGAGGCGATCGCGGTGGCGCCGATGGTGACGGCCAGCGCAAGGCCGGACAGCAGTTTAGTCGAAAGATGTCTTCCCATTTTTATTCTCCCTCTTTTGATATCTGTTCGTCGTCTCGACCCAGCCACATTCGAGCAGCGGCCCGTCATTCAGCAGCTTTACGCTGTCTTCCCATCAATTGCCTTGCGGAGGAAGCCTCCGGCATCGTCGAGCGCCACGCGCGCCGTATCGACATCCATTCCCGTCAGCGCGATCAGGATCGCCAGTTTGACGTCGTTGCCGGTGAGGTCAAGCACGCGGCGCGCCTCTTCCGTCGTGCAGCCGGTCGCCTGCATGACGATGCGGGCGGCGCGGGCGACGAGCTTCTGATTGCTGGCATGCAGGTCGACCATCAGGTTCTGGTAGCTCTTGCCGATGCGGATCATGCTCGCCGTGGTCAGCATGTTGAGCACGAGCTTCTGGGCCGTACCGGACTTCAGCCGCGTCGAGCCGGTGAGGATTTCCGGGCCGACCACCGGCGAGATGGCAATATCGGCAATGTCGGCGATGACGGCATCGGGATTGCAGGAGAGGGCGACCGTCTTCGCTCCAAGCCCCTTGGCATAATTCAAGGCACCGATGACGTAGGGAGTGCGGCCGCTGACGGCGATGCCGACAACGACGTCGTCGGCGGTCAGGCCGATGTCGACGAGATCCTGCTGGCCCTGTTCCGGGCTGTCCTCGGCGCCTTCGACGGCGTGCTGCAGGGCGTGGCTGCCGCCGGCGATCAGGCCGACGACCATGCCTTCCGGGACGCTGAAAGTCGGGGGGCATTCGGAAGCATCGAGCACGCCGAGGCGGCCGCTGGTGCCGGCGCCGATGTAGACAAGCCGGGCTCCCTTCTGGAAAGCGCGAACGATTTCTTCCACGGCCTCGGCGATCTGCGGGATCACCTTCTCGACGGCTGCGGGAACGCCCTGATCTTCCTCGTTGATCTCGCGCAGGACATCGACTGTCGGCAGCAGATCGATATCCATGGAGCGGGGATTGCGGTCTTCCGAAACCAGTCTTTCCAGTTCGGATATCAGCCGTTCGTCGCTCATGACCCTGCCTTCGAGATCGGAGTGCGGTGCAGCGCTTCGCAGGATCGGCGTCATACGATGTTGCTCCTCACCCTTTGTTACCCTTTCCTCAAAGGATTAGGATCATCCATTCCATGAGTCAATGGAAAATTGGAATATATTATTCCATATCGCCCAGCCTTTTTCAGGAGGCAGGATCGTTGTTCAGGAGGCTTTGACAGCTTGGCGGGCGAGGATGATCGCGCCTGAGACGGCATCGCCGTCGGCGGGCTTCAGGCGGCGGCGGACGTCGGGCGCCAGCCAGGCCTCAAGCGGGCTCGACAGGCCGCCGAGCAGGGTAACGCGCGGAGCGCCTTGATCGAACAGCGTGCGGACCAGCGTGTCGATCTGCTCGGCAGCACTTTGGACGATGCGGCGGCCGGCGGAATCGCCCTGGTCCGCATGCCGCATCACCATCGGCGCAAGCGAGGCATAGTCCGTGGCAGACGAACGATCCATCCAGGCTATGGCTTCGAAAGGATCGTTCTGGAAGCGCTGCATGACTTCGATCAGCAGAGCGGTTTTTTCGATCCGCCCGTCATGCGCGCGAAGCGCCAGCTGCACGGCTTTGAGCCCGAGATCTGCGCCGCTGCCTTCATCGGAAATGGGAAATCCGTAACCGCCGACGCGCAGGCTGCGGCCTTCTGCAAAACCGAGACCGATCGAGCCGGTGCCGGCGATGACGATCGCGCCGTCGCGGCCGGAATGGGCGCCGAGGCAGGCGCCCATTCCGTCGCTGACGAAATCAATGCTGGCGAACGGGTGCGGGATCGCCTTCAAGGCCTCGACAGACCCCTTGCGGCCGGTGCCGGCAAGCCCGATGCCCACATGGGTGCGGCCTATCTCGTCGGACCCGAACCCGGCTTCGTCGAAGGCGGCATTGAACGCGCGCGAGATCGAGGCCCAGGCCTGTTCGATGCCGAGCCGCGTCGTTGCAGGGCCGGAAAGACCTTGTCCAAGAACGGAGCCGGATTTGTCCTCGATACGGGCGCGGCAGCCGGTACCGCCGCCATCGACACCCAGGAAAAAGCGTTCGGTTCGGGCTGTCATGAGCTGATCCGCTCGATATCGGCTCCGCATTGGCCAAGCTTGCGGTCGAGTTGTTCGTAACCGCGGTCGAGGTGGTAGACGCGGTTGATGGTCGTCTCGCCTGACGAGACCAGCCCGGCGAGTACCAGCGAGACGGAGGCGCGCAGATCCGTGGCCATCACTTGCGCGCCCTTCAACGGCGCGCCGCCGCGCACCAATGCGGTGGTGCCTTGTAGTGCAATATTGGCGCCGAGGCGCATCAGCTCCGGCACGTGCATGAAACGGCTTTCGAAGACGGTTTCGCGGATCAGCGAAGCGCCTTCGGCACAGGCGGCGAGCGCCATGAACTGCGCCTGGAGGTCGGTCGGGAAACCCGGATAGGGTTCGGTGGTGATATCGGTCGCCCTTAGAGGGCCTTCGCGAGAAACGACAAGGCCGCGATCGCTCGGCCAGATGCTGACGCCCATCGCCTCCAGCACCTGCACGATGGAGGCCATGTTTTCCAGCCGTGCGTTGGTGAGTTCCAGCATGCCGCCGGTGATGGCGGCTGCCACGGCGTAGGTTCCGGCTTCGATGCGGTCGGGAATGCCGTGATGTTTCGCCGGCTGCCAGGTGGTGGAGCCCTGGACCAGGATGCGGTGGGTGCCGGCGCCTTCGATGCGTGCGCCCATGGCGATCAGGCAGGCGGCGAGATCGGCGACTTCGGGTTCGCGGGCGGCGTTGAGGATCTCGGTTTCGCCCCTGGCGGCGGTGGCGGCCATCATCGCCGTCTCCGTGGCACCGACGGAGGGGGAGGGAAGCACGATGCGGCCGCCTTTCAATCCGCCCGATGCCGAAGCGACGATCAGGCCGTTCTCGATGTCGATGTCCGCCCCCAACGCGGCGAGCGCCTTGATATGCATGTCGACCGGACGCGCACCAATGGCGCAGCCGCCCGGCAGAGATACGCGTGCCTGGCCGAAGCGGGCGAGCAGTGGCGCGAGGACGAGCACGGTGGCGCGCATCTTGCGAACGGTGTCGTAGGAGGTCTCCTTCGAGACGATTGCCTTGGCATCGACGATGGTGGAATGGCCGGTGCGGGTGACGGCGGCGCCATGCAGCTCGACGACCCCCAGCATGTTTTCCACATCGCTGACCTGTGGCAGATTGGTGAGTTCGACCGGGTAGGGGCTGAGCAGCGTCGCCGCGATCTGCGGGAGCGCCGCGTTTTTCGCCCCGGCAATGGTGACGGCTCCCTGGAGCCGATGACCGCCGACGATCCGTAATCTGTCCATGGCGAAACCTGTCGAAGAGGTGCGGTGAATCTCAAATCAATCTGCGCTTCCTCGAAACTAAACCACGGCGCGTCTCTGTCAATCATTCGGAATTTTTTATTCCTTTGTGCGGCATTATCTGCGATAATCCATCCTCGGCTCGGGAATGGAAACGCTGTTGCGGAGGACCGTTGCGGTGATATCCTCCACCCGACCCAAGGCCGTATCGCGGAGCTTCCGAAGGAACGCATGTCAGTCTTAAAGAAGATCAACGCGCAGCTCGAGGATATGGCACCGGCAGACCGGGAGATCGGCCAGTTCATCCTCGACAATCCGGACCAGATGCTGCGGCTTTCCTCGGCGGCGCTTGCGGCCGAGACGGGGCGCAGCCAGTCGAGCGTCGTAAAATTCAGCCAGAAGCTGGGTTTTGCCGGATACCAGGAGCTGAAACTCGCCGTCAGCGAGGCGAAGGCGCAGGAATGGCACGCGCCTCCCGGCATGATCCACGGCTCGATCGAGGTCGGTGACAGTTATCTGACGATCCTGCAGAAGCTGATCGGCAGCAAGATGCTGTCCATGCAGCAGACGCTTGCGGTCAACAACGAGCAGGAGATCGAGCGGGCTCTGACGGCTCTCAACGATGCGCGACGTATCCATATGGCCGGGGTCGGGGCATCGTCGCTGGTCGCCCGCGATTTTTCCTACAAGCTGATGAAGCTCGGGCGCAACGTGCTGCATGACAGCGACAGCCATGTGCAGATGGCGAACGTCTCGACGCTCAACAGCCAGGACGTGCTGCTGGCACTTTCCTATTCCGGCACCAGTTTCGAGACGCTGAGGATCGCCGAACTGGCGCGCCAGCGCGGCGCGACGGTGATCGCCATTACCGGTCTCAACGGCAATCCGCTGATGCAGGCGGCGGATATCCGACTTTATACGGTCGCGGACGAGGAGCGGGTGCGCTCGTCCTCCATCACCGCGCGCGATGCCCAGCTGATGCTGACGGACTTGCTGTTCATCCTGCTTGTCCAACGCCAGCCGGATGCCAATGAATACGTCCACAACAGCGAACTTGCGGTCTCGGTCCTGAAGGCCAAGTGATCCGCGAGTTCACGCGGCCATGCGATGCTTCAGGCGCATGACCTTGAAGAAGCCATTCGGGAACACGCGACGGATTTCCGCCACCTCGAAATCGCCTCGGCGCTTCGCCCATTCGACAATCCGGGCGATTCGGAAGGACGAGCTCCAGCCAACCCGGTGTACCAGTGGCGCTACGGCTTCCTCGATCGCCCCTTGCAGACCGCGCCCGTCGCCGAGCTTGCTCGCAACGATGATCTCGCCGCCCGGACGTAACACGCGGGCGCACTCGTCAAGAGCACGTTCGGGATCCGGGATCAGCGTGATGACGAAGGGCAGGCAGACGGCGTCGAACGAACGATCGGCAAATTCGAGATTGTGCGCGTCCATGACATGCAGCGACTGAACGTGGGCGAGCCCGGCGCGCGCGACCTTCTCGCGCGCCTTGGCGATCATGTGTTCAGAAAGATCGATGCCGGTGACCCGGCAATGGTTCGGGTAATAGGGCAATACGAGCCCGGTGCCGACGCCGACTTCGAGAATGTCTCGTCCGGCTTCGGCAGCGAGCTTTGCAACGGTGCGATGCCCGTCGCGTAGCAAGCCTCGATAGACCCGGTCATAGACCGGCGCCCATCGTTCATACACTTTCTGCTGATGTTCGGCGCTGTTGCGGATAGCTGCCAAGATCGTCCCCTCCGGTTTGCCGCGAATTGGGCTGAAACTCAGGACGAAAACGATAGTTCCGCTTCACGACGGTTTTGCGACGTGGTTTTAGACGTCAGAGGGCACGCATCGCCTCGATGAATTCTCTCGCCTTTTGCCCGATGGAGGCGATGTCGGCACCCGGTTTGTAAAGGGAGGAACCGATGCCGAAACCGGCTGTGCCGGCCTGCGCGTAGACAGCCATATTCTCGGGCGTAACACCGCCGACTGCGAGTACCGGGATATCCTTCGGCAGTACCGCCTTCCATGCCTTGATGACATAGGGCGGGATCGCTTCCGCCGGAAAGGCCTTGATGCCGCTGGCGCCGGCCTCGATCGCCGCGAAGGCTTCCGTCGGGGTTGCGACGCCCGGCAGGCTCACCATGCCGGCCGCGCGGCTGGCCTTGATGACCTCGACATTGGCGTTCGGGGAGATGATCACCTTCGCGCCTGTCGCGGCGACATCGGCGACCTGCGCAGGTGTCAGTACGGTGCCGGCCCCGATCAGTGCCTGGTCTCCGAAACGTTTGACCAGCTTTTCGATGCTCTTCAGCGGGTCGGGGGAATTCAGCGGGACTTCGATGATCCGCCAGCCGGCCTCGACCAGTACCTCGCCGACGCTTTCAGCCTCCTCCGGCTTGATACCGCGCAGGATGGCAACGAGATTGCATGCTTTGAGCGCCTCTTCGAAGGTCATCTCGAAACTCCTTTATTGCGCGGCTTCGGCCGCGATCAGCATGATGCCGCGTTTCGCGGCGTTTTCCGGAGCGGGTTCGACCGTCAGGCCGAACAGGGGCGCGATCCGGCCGTAGCGGCTGTTGAGCACGTTGTTGCCGACGATGCCGATCGTATCGCCGTTCTTGAACCAGCCTGCAGCGCGGGCCTGGCGGAATTCCGAGCCAATGACGAGGCCGGAGACGTAATCGAGTATATCCTCGGGCTTCAATTTGCCGTCGAGAATGCCGGTGCGGGCGCTGAAGATCGCCGACAGGAAGGCATCGGCGGCCGCCGAATCGCTCGCTGCGAATTCCGCCCCGCGATCGAAACTCTGCCAGTCCGGCTCGGCGCCCGGCTGCGGCTCGAGAGCCTTGGCGATGAAAGAATGTTTGGTCAGAAGCGAAAATACCTCGCCGGTCGCGTAGGTCTGGAAACCGTCGATCCGGTTGTCCTTGACCCGTGCCCATTTGCTATGGGTGCCGGGCAGGACCAGGGTGCGGTCGCGCTCGAGGCCGTAGCCGACGATCTGGGTTTCCTCGCCGCGCATCACATCCGGAAAAGGCCTGGCGGCCGGATCGCGCATGCCGGGCAGGAAAGTGATGACGGCGCCGTTCTGAAGAGCGAGTTTGCGTGTGCCGGCGGCAAGCTCGGCGATCCCGCCGGGCGTGTCCACATAGGGTACTTCGACCCAGCCGTTGCGGCTGGTGATCATGCCGCTTGCCAGAACGGGCAGGGGGCCATGCGCCGAAAACCACTCGCCCACCGTTTCCATCAACGCCTGCTCGAAGGCGCCGTTCTTGACGAACTGGATGCCGCCGCTCGACGTATCGCGGGTGTCGAGCGTTTCGCCTGTTTCCGAAACAAGCATGGCGCGCAGCGAACTCGTTCCCCAATCGAGGATGATCGAGGTGGGTCTTGGCATGGTCACATTTCTCCCGAAGCGGCTTTCGCCCCTTCGATAGCCCGTGACGTATCACCCTGTCGAGAGGCGAGCCGGCGGAAACCGGCGGCGATGTCGGGCGTGACGAGATTTGTCTGCGCCCCGAAGATCTCGAGCGCCGTCTTGTAACGCTCGGCGAGCGCGGCGTGACCGACGATATTGATTTTCCTCGGTTTGTCCTGCCCAAGCGCTTCCGAAATTTCCGCGCCGATCATCAGGCCGGTCAGGTAGTCGGCGATCTCTTCCGGCGCCAGACGGTCGAACAGGACCAGGCTGCGCGCTGAAAAGACGCGGGCGAGGATGCGGCCAGGCAGGGTGTTCTCTTCGTAGGCCGTCCGGACGCCGCGGCGAAATGCCTCCGGACGCTCCTCGTAGATTGCCGGGATAAGGCGCGAGACAAGCGAATCCTTCTTGAGCAGATTGAGGATTTCCCCCGACATGTAGGTGGTGATTGCGGTGATGCGACCGCCTTCCATCGTCACCCATTTGGCATGAGGACCGGGCAGCACGAAGATGCCGTCGGTTTCCGTGAGGCTGAAGAGCGACATTTCCTCGCCGCGCATCACGTCGGGCAAGGGTTTGGTCTGGGCGATGCCGGGCAGGAAGATCAGCGGCGGCAGGCCTTCGACTTCATGCGTAACCGCCTGGGCCAACAAATCCGCAGGCCCAGCCGGCACCGGGGCAAAGGGGGTTTCGATCCAGCCGTTGCGACTGGTGATCATGCCGGAAAACAGGATTTTTTCGGCCCTGTCGATCCACCCGCCCAGCTCCTCGCGGAGCGCGGTCTCGAAACCGCCGGCTGCGACCTTGGTCGTGCCGCGGTCGCTCTTCTTTTCGCCATGCACCGTGTCGTCGTCGAGAAGCAGCGCATGGAAGGCGGCGGAGGTCCATTCGATTGCAATATACATGGGGGAATAATCCTAATAGGCGGGTTTGACCGGGAACCAGTCCTTGCGCTCCGTGTCGAGATAAGCGCCGGCAATGCCGGGCACGCGGTATTTTTCGAGCATTTCGATATCTACCTCGACGCCGAGGCCCGGCCCTTCCGGCACCTCGAAGCGGCCATCCTTCAGAACCGGTGGATTGGGCGAGATATCGCCGCCGAGATAGGCGCGCTCGGTATCGATGGCGATCGACATGTTGGGAAGCGATGCCGCGAGATGGATATAGGCCGATTGCGACAGGGCCAGTTCCGCGCCGGAATGCAGCGTCACCGGGATGCCGACCGCTTCGCAGATGGCCGCGGCCTTGATCGTCTGCCACAGGCCGCCGGCCTCGTGCGGGTCGAGCAGTACGACGTCGGCTGCATTGGCGCGGATGATGTTTCCGACATCGGACAGCGTATAGGCGCTTTCGTCGAGCGCGATCGGCACCGTTGAGCGGGCAACGAGCGCCGCATGGCCGGCGAGATCGTCGAGCTCCAGCGGTTGTTCCACATAGGCCGGATCGAAGGCTCTCAGTTTTTCGAGCTGGCGTTTTGCGGTCGCCGGGTTCCAGGCGCCGTTGACGTCGAGCCGCAACGGGTGGCCGCCGATCACCTTTCGCGAGGCCTCGGCGAGCGTGATATCGCTCCTTTCGTCGAAGCCGATCTTCACCTTGAAGGTCGTATAACCGAGGTCGAGGAAGCGCTTCAGGCGTTCCGAAAGGCCTTTGGGGTCGTTGGTGAAGAGATAGGCGGCGGCTTCGACATCCTTGCGCCAGCGGCCGCCCCACATGGCATAAAGCGGTAGCTTCGCCTGTTTGCCGAGCGCATCCCACATTGCCATTTCCATGGCGCAGATCGCCATCACCGCAGCGCGTTTGTGGTGGTAGAAGCCGGCGCCGAGCACATGGCGGTGGAAACGTTCCGCATCCGCGACCGGGTAGCCGATTGCGAGGGGGGCGACGACATCGGCGAAGACTGCGGGCACATTGGCGATCAGCGAAATGGTCTCGCCCCAGCCGATGATCCCGGCATCCGTCTCGATGCGGCAGATCAGCCGGGTCGTGCCGATTCGCCGCCCGGAACCCCAGAGAATGTCCTCGGTGAACGGCATACGGACCAGCCAATGGTCCACTTTGGTGATGCGCAAGATATCCTCCCATGGCCGGCAACTTCCCTGCCGCTTCAGTTTCGCTGTTGACATGGAACTTAGTTCCAAGATAACTCTCTTGGCAAGAGCGAGGCGGCGTGCTGTGGGAGCGGCATCAAAAATCGTCGTCCAGGGAGAGGGCATGGCCAAGGTACAATTGGAAGCGATCGACAAGGATGTCGCCAATGATACGGGCGGCGTGCCGGGTGTTCAGGCGCTGACGCGCGGCATCCAGATCATCGATGCCGTGGCGGCGGAAGCCCGCGGCCTGCGCTTCACCGAACTGCTCGACCAGACTCAATTGCCGAAGGGCACGCTGCACCGGCTGCTGCAGGCGCTCGTCGACGAGCGGCTGCTCCACTTCGATACCCGCGACCAGGTCTACCGGCTGGCGCCGCGGCTGTTCCAATGGGCACACAAGGTGTGGGACAATTTCGATCTGCGCGGCGCGGCCGAACCGGAACTGGCGCGACTTCGCGACCTGACGGGCGAGGCGATCCGCCTCGGCGTGCTCGACGGCGGCAGCATCCTTTACATCGACCAGCGGGAAGTGCCGCAACCGCTGCGCCTCAACAACGGCGTCGGCTCGCGCGCAGCACCGCATGCCAGCGGCCTCGGCAAGGCGATCCTGGCGCATCTGTCGCTCGAAAAACGCCGCGCGCTGCTCGACGGCATCGAACTGGAACGGCTGACCCCGAACACGATTGTCAACGCCGAGGAACTCAGCCGCCAGCTCGATCTCACCAAGGCGCGTGGTTATGCCGTCTCGGTCGACGAGCAGCATATCGGCATTTCCTCGGTCGCAGCACCCGTCCTCAACCATCGCGGCGAACCGATGGGCGCGATCGGCATTATCGGCCCGTCATTCCGCCTGCCGGTCGATCGGCTGCACGCTTTCGGTCGCGACGTCATCGAGGCGGCGCGCCGCACATCCGGCAATTTTGGAGAGTTTCCCATGTCGCTTGCGGTCAAGCCGCGTCCTCTCGGCCCCGATCGCGCCGACGTGCGCTGCGTCATTCCGGCAAGCACGTTTCTCGGCGAGGGTCCGCACTGGTCGCCGGAGCACAAGAAGCTCTATTTCGTCGATATCCTGGCGCCCGCTGTCCATACCGGCGATCCAGCCAAGGGCACCTATACATCGATGCAGGTGCCGGAACTGATTGGCTTCGTGATCCCTCGTTCCCGTGGCGGTTTCGTTGCCGCCATGCATGGCGAGATCCGCGGCATCGATCTCTCGACCGGCGACATCACGACGATCTCGCGGCCGGAGGCCGACCGTCCCGGCAATCGCTTCAACGACGGCAAATGCGACCGTCGCGGCAGGCTTTGGGCCGGTACGCTCGCGATCGACACGACGCCGGACCAGGGGCGGCTCTGGAGGATCGATCCGGACGGTCGCTCGCGGGAGATGGATCGCGGTTTCCACGTCTCGAACGGGCTTGGCTGGAGCCCGGACGACCGTACCTTCTACTTTACCGATACCAACCGGCAGACGGTCTATGCCTACGATTTCGATATCGAAAGCGGCGAGGTCGCCAACCGGCGTGTGTTCATTACGGTGCCGGAAGCCGAGGGCAAGCCGGACGGCATGACGGTCGATGCGGAAGGTTTCGTCTGGATCGCCCATTGGGACGGCTGGTGCGTTACCCGCTACGATCCGCAGGGCAAGGTGGAGCGGGTGATCAACCTGCCGATCCCGCGCCCGACAAGCTGCGTCTTCGGCGGTGCCGACATGCAGACCCTGTTCGTGACATCCGCCCGCATCCGGCTTTCGGCAGCCCAGCTTTCCGAAGCGCCGCTCTCCGGCAGCGTGTTTTCCATCGATACCGGCATCAAGGGCCAGGCAGCCCAGATGTTCGCGGGCTGAGACATCAAGAGACACCCATGGCCAAGCTTGAACTCAAAGACATCCGTAAATCCTTCGGTTCGGCAGAGGTGCTGAAGGGCATCGACCTCACGGTCGAAGACGGCGAATTCGTCGCCTTCGTCGGGCCGTCGGGCTGCGGAAAATCGACGCTGTTGCGGCTCATCTGCGGGCTCGACGAAATCACCTCGGGCAAGATGGCGATCGACGGCGAGTTGGTGAACGACGTGCCGCCGGCCAGGCGCGGTATTGCCATGGTCTTCCAGTCCTATGCGCTCTATCCGCACATGACGGTTGCCGAGAACATGGGTTATGCGCTCAGGCTTGCCGGCACGCCAAAGTCGGAAATCAACAGCCGTGTCACCCAGGCCGCCAAGAAACTGCGCATCGATACCTATCTGGAGCGCAAGCCCCGCCAGCTCTCGGGTGGCCAGCGCCAGCGCGTCGCGATCGGCCGCGCCATCGTTCGCGAACCGCGTATCTTCCTGTTCGACGAGCCGCTTTCCAACCTCGACGCCTCGCTGCGCGTGGAAATGCGCATCGAGATCGCCCGCATGAAGGACACGCTCGGGACCACGATGGTCTATGTCACCCACGACCAGATCGAGGCGATGACGCTGGCCGACAAGATCGTGGTGCTGAATTCCGGCCGCGTCGAGCAGATCGGTTCGCCGCTCGATCTCTACAACAAGCCGGTGAACCGCTTTGTTGCGGGCTTCATCGGCTCACCGCGCATGAATTTCCTGAGCCTCGGCGCCAGAAAGGGCGAGGGCGCGTTCACTGTCCCGGGCGGCGAAGTCCGCTTGCCGCGCGACCTGTCTTCAGCGCCGGCTGAGATCGGTATCCGGCCGGAACATGTGGAACTGGTGAGCCGTGGCGCCCCGGATTCGCTCGCTGGGACCGTCACCATGACCGAACATCTCGGCAGCGACACCTACGCTTACGTTGCGCTCGAAGGCTCCGAGGAGATGGTCGTCGTGCGGCTTTCCGGCGACCGGGCCGTCAAGCGCGGGGAACCGATCGGCGTGCATGTCGATCCGGCCATGATCCACGTCTTTTCCGCTGATGGCCTGTCACTGGCTTCGGCGCGTCCAGTCGCCCTGGAGGCCGCATGAGCATCCATCCGGAACTCACCGCAAAGGTCCAGGTCGAGGCCGCGAAGTATCCGAGCCTCGAGGGCAGGGGCGTGCTGGTCACCGGCGGCGGATCGGGCATCGGAGCCTCGCTGGTCGAGCATTTTTGTGCCCAGGGCTGCAAGGTCGGGTTCCTCGACCTTAATGCCAATGTCGCCGACGAGACGGCCGCGGTAGTCGCGAGAAAGACCGGCAACAAGCCGTTCCATGGTACCGCGGACCTGCGCGACATCGACGCCCTGAAGGAGGGGATCGAGGCGCTGCGATCCGAAATCGGACCGATCCGGGTGCTCGTCAACAATGCCGGCAATGACGATCGCATGCCGCTCGAAGACGTGACGCCGGACTATTGGGACGAGCGTTTCCAGACCAACCTGCGCCATCAGTTCTTCGCCGTCCAGGCCGTCGTGCCGGAAATGGCGGAGGCCGGCGGCGGGTCGATCATCAACATGGGCTCGATCTCCTGGATGCGCGGTGCGGCCGGGCTGATCTTCTATACGACCGCCAAATCCGCCGTCATGGGCATGACCAAGTCGCTCGCCCGCGAACTGGGGACACGCAATATCCGCGTCAACTCGATCGCTCCCGGCTGGGTGCTGACAGAGCGCCAGGTGGAGCGCGCCAAGCGCGTCTACCAGGGCAAGTTTTCCGAATACCTCGAGGTCCAGTGCCTCAAGGAGCATCTGCTGCCGCCCGATATCGCCCGCATGGCGCTGTTCCTGGCGGCAGACGATTCCCGCCTCATCACGTCACAGACATTCATCGTCGATGGAGGCGTCGTCTAACGAAGGCAAGGCGGATACGGCGCTCGCCGCCTGACCTTTTTCGGGTTGAAACAGAGTTCCATCATCATCGTTTCGGGAGGATCTGATGAACACCTTTACCAGACTGATCGGCACCGCCGCCGTCGCGCTTGCGCTCGGCTCGGGTGCCGCCAAGGCAGCCGATCTGAGCTTCATGAGCTTCACGTACGCGGAAGAAGCCAACAAGGCGATCGTCCAGGGCGTCCTGGACAATTTTCAGAAAACCGAGAAGCTGACGGTCGAGCCGCTCGGCTTTGCCTGGGGCGACATGCAGAAGAACATCTTCCTGCGCGCCCGGTCGAAGACCCTGCCCGATGTCGCCCAGCTTTCCGAACGCTGGCTGCCGACTTTCGCGAGCCTCGATAACCTCGTCGACCTGAACACGGTCTACGGCAAGGACAAGCTTCAAGCGGCTTTCGCGCCGGATGCGCTCGCCATGGGCAATATCAATGGCAAGCAGCTTGCGCTGCCGCTTCTGTCCGGTTCGATCGGCATGGTGGCCAACAAGGAAGTGCTCGCGAAGGCCGGCATCAATGACGCGCCGAAGACCGTCGACGACTTCAAGAAAGCTCTGATCTCGGTGCGCGACAAGGTGCCCAACTCGGTGCCGTACTCCATGGCGACCAAAAACAATGGCTCGATCCTGATCGACTTCATGGTCTGGAACTGGGTGCATGGCGGCCGGATCATCGACGACGCCGGCAAGGTCGTCGTCGACAGCCGGCAGAGCCGCGATGCGCTCGGCTTCATGGTCGGCCTGCTGAAGGACCGCCTGGCCGCTCCTGAAATAGACCGCCCGGATTCGCGCCGCCTGCTGGCGCAAGGCGCTTCGGCCTTCTATCTCGACGCCCCGCAGACCCGGACTTTCCTGCGGGATTTCTCCGGCAAAGGCCAAGCCTTCGATGCCAACGTGCTGCCGATGCCGACACCTGTGCTGAAGGCTGGCGACAAGTCCGTTTCCGTCCAGTGGGGACATCTGCTCGTGCAGTTCGCCGCCGGCGGCAAGGCCAAGGCTGACGATCCGGCCGACAAGTTCCTGACCTACATCATTTCCGACAAGGTGCAGACGGACCTTCCGTTGAAGATGAGCGCGCTGCCGGTCACCAAGTCCGCCCGCGCGGCGGTGGCCGACGACGCCTATCTCAAGAACTGGTCGGCCGCGACGGGTGACGCCCGCCGCAACGAAGTCGGCATCTGGTCCAATGCCGCCGACCTCACCAACATCATCGGCGAGGAAGTGCAGGGCGCGCTGCTCGGCCAGAAGTCTGGGGACGATGCCATCAAGTCCATGCAGGCTCGGCTGACGACCAGCATGGAGAAGGCGAAGAAGTCGGAATAGGTCGGTCGAGGCTCCCCCTCATCCGCCTGCCGGCACCTTCTCCCCGAGGGGAGAAGGGATATGCCGCGCCGTCGCCGTCCCTCCTCTCCCCAGCGGGGAGAGGGTGGCCGAGCGCAGCGGAGGCCGGGTGAGGGGGCGTGCTCCGTGGCTGCTGGCATAATGATATCTACAGGAAATGAACCCATGGCCGTGATCGAAAACAATGTCGGTGCCTATCCGGTCTCGCCGCATGCGAACCGCGGGGGCCTGAAAGCGGGGCAGAACCGCATCGGGCTGCTTCTGCTGCTGCCGGCGGCGATCGCCTTTGCTGCGGTGATCCTCTATCCGTTTCTGTCGGCGCTTGGCCTGTCGCTGTTCGAATACACCGTCGAGATGATGGAGCCGCGTTTCATCGGCTTCGAGAATTTTTATAAGATCGCATCGGATCCCGATGTCTGGGTGGCGTTCTGGACGACGGCCATCTATGTGGTGTTGACGACAACGGGCACGCTGGTCGCCGGTCTCGGCTGGGCGTTGATCATGAACCAGCCGTTTGCCGGCCGCGCGGTGTTGCGGTCGCTGTCGCTGCTGCCCTGGGTGCTGCCCTCGACGGTCAGCGCCTTCATCTGGGGCTGGATCTTCAATTCCCGCTACGGCGTGCTGAACGCCTTCCTGATGGAGCTTGGCCTGATCGACTACCCGCAGGCCTGGTTGTCGACGCCTGAAGGCGCCATGCTCGCGGTGGTGCTGACCAAGATCTGGCTCTCCATCCCGCTTTTCATGTCCTTTTTCCTGGCCGGCCTGCAGAACCTCGACAAGGAGCAGATCGATGCCGCCCGCGTCGACGGCGCCGGCAACTGGGCGGTGCTGCGCGACCATATCCTGCCGCATCTGCGACCGGTCCTGATGATCGTCGTGGTTCTCGGCGTGATCGGCAATCTGCAGCAGTTCGATACGATCTATGCGCTGACCGGTGGCGGTCCGGTGCGGGCGACGACGGTTCTGTCCGTCGAGGTCTATCGCCGCGCTTTCGAGCAGTGGGATATCGGCTTTGCCTCCGCCGTCGGCGTGCTCTGGGTCGCGGCGCTCCTGCCGCCTGCCTTCCTCTATCTGCGCATGCTGGTGAAAGGAAACTGAGATGTTCGACCTTTCCTCCCGTCAGGCAAAAATGGTCTTCTTTGCCGCCCTTGCTGTGATCGGCTTCTTCCTGTTCTTCCCGCTCTACTGGCTGGTGATCTCGTCCCTGAAGGCGAATGCCGAGCTCTACCGGGTCGTGCCGACGCCGTTTCCGACCATGCCGAGCCTTGAGCATTTCATCCGGGCGCTGACCACCGGCAAACTGCCGATGTACCTGATGAACAGCCTGATCACCTCGACCTGCAGCGCCGCGCTGGTCACCCTTCTGGCGCTCTATGCCGGCTTCAGCTTCGCCAAATACCGCTATTTCGGCCGCCAACCGGTGATGTTGTTCATGCTCTCGGCGCAGATGTTCCCGTTCGGCCTGCTGCTGATCTCCATCTATCCGCTGATGAGCGAACTGAACCTGCTCGACACAAGGCCGGGACTGATCCTCAGCTACATCGTCTTTGCGCTGCCGGTCTCGACCTACATGCTCTATAGCTACTTTACCCAGGTGCCGGACGAGCTGATCGATGCGGCGCGGGCGGATGGCGCGAGCGATCTCAGGATCTTCCACACGATCGTCATCCCGATCTCGATCCCGCCTATCGTCACGGTCTTTCTCTATTCCTTCATGTGGTCGTGGAACGACCTTCTCTATTCGATGACGCTGATCGTCTCGGACGAGAAGCGCACGATCGGGCCGGGCCTGCTTCTCACCTATCTCAACGAGGTCAATTCCGACTGGGGCGGCGCCATGGCGGCATCGCTGATCGCGTCTGCACCCATCGTCGTGGCCTTTATGTTCCTCCAACGCTATTTCATTCAGGGCGTCACCGCCGGAGCAGTCAAATGAGCAAGATCCTTGCCGGGGCTTTCCCCGTTCTTCCCACACCGTTCCGTGACGACGGATCGATCGACGAGGCGGATTTCCGGTCGATCATCGACTTCGCGCTGAAGAGCAACGTGGACGGCGTCGTGTATCCTGGTGTCGCCAGCGAGGTGGACACGCTGACGCCGGAGGAGCGCAGGCGGCAGGTGGAACTGCTGGCGGAGCGGATCGGCGGGCGCATCCCGATCATCATCGGCGCCAGCGATCCGGATCCGATGGCTGCGGCTAGACACGTGGCGCAGGCAGCCGAGATCGGGGCAGGCGCGGCCATGGTGATGGCGCCGTTGTCGCTCGGTAACGACATTGCCGCCCAGACTGCTTATTTCAAGCAAGTCGCTGCCAATGCCGGCGTGCCGATCATGTTGCAGAACCAGCCGAAGCCGATCGGCGCGGGCCTGACGCCGGAAGAGGTGGCGGCCGTTGCCAATGCCGTGCCGGAAATCCGCTACGTCAAGGAAGAGACTGCGCCCTGCGGCCAGCATCTGACCCGGATCAAGGCGGCGGCCAACGGTTCGCTCGACGCGATCTTCGGCGGTGCCGGCGGGCGATATGTCACCGACGAACTGGCGCGCGGTGCGGCCGGCACCATGCCCGCCGCCGAGCTTGCCGATATCCACGCTCAGATGATTCATGCCTGGCAGAAGGGCGATGTCGCGACGACGCGAAAACTCTACAACGTCTCGCTGCCGCTTCTGAATTTCCAGGCGATCTTTCGCATGCATATGACCAAGGAAGTGCTGCGCCGGCGCGGTGTCATCAAGCACACGTTCGTCCGCGGCAAGGGGCCGAAATTCGACGAGGGCGATGCCAAGGAACTGGCGTTGCTTCTGGCCGAAGCCGATCTGCCCTATACCAATCACAAGCCGAACTGAGCTGGAACCCATGCCGAAAAACGTCGTCGATGCGATCGTCTCGGTCGAGACCTTCATCATCTCCATTCCCCGCGAGGTGCCCTATCTCGGACCGCTGAAGGAAGGTGAGGCGATCAACGCGCGCGGTTACCTGATCCGCAAGGGCAACCGCACCATCTATCCCTCGACCGACATGACACTGCTGATCAAGGTCACCGGCGAGAGCGGCAAGGTCGGCTGGGGCGAGTGTTATGGGATCGTCGCGCCGGAGGCGACCAAGGCGATCATCGACGACGTGCTCGGCCCCGTTATCATCGGCCGCGATCCGGGCGATGCGGCGGTCATCCACGAGGACCTCTACGACCTGATGCGGGTACGGGGTTTCTTCGGCGGCTATTATCTCGACGCGCTGGCAGGCGTCGACATCGCGCTCTGGGATTTGACCGGCAAGAACCTAAACGTGCCTGTCTCGACGCTGCTCGGCGGGCGGCGGCATGATACGATCCGCGCCTATGTCTCCGGCCTGCCGAAAGCGGCGCTGAAGGAGCGTTGCGATCTGGCCGTCCATTGGGTCGGCAAGGGCTACAAGGGCATCAAGTTCGCGGCGGTGGTCTCCGAGGAGGATATCGTCAAGGAAATGGCGGCTCTGCGCGAAGCGGTCGGCCCCGATATCGACCTGATGGTCGACCTGCACTGGAAATTCGAGGCGGGCGAGGCGATCCGCATCATCCGCCGCCTGGAACCCTACAATCTCTATTTTGCCGAGGCGCCGGTGCAGCCGGAAAACCTGGAAGGCCAGGCGCGGGTGGCGGCCGGCATCGGCGTGCCGCTGGCGCTCGGCGAGGAGCTGCGCACCACCTATGAATACAGGCCGCGCTTCGAAAAACGGGCAATGAGCATCGTGCAGCCGGAAATGGGCCACACGGGCATCACCGAATTCATCCGCATCGGCCAGATGGCGCAGGCCTTTCACATGAACATCATGCCGCACGCCTCGATCAGCGTCGGCATTTTCATGGCGGCGAGCCTGCAGGCGTCGTCGGCGCTGCAGAACGTGCCCTATCACGAATACCAGCACTCGATCTTCGACCGGAACCTTACCTATACGAAGGGCGACATGGCTTCGGGCGAGGGCACCTATGTGGTGCCGACCGGTACCGGTCTCGGCGTCGAGCCGAAGGAAGAAGTGTTCGAGTTTGTCGTCAGGCGGTGACAGGGGCGAACGCCGTAACCGCTGAAAGGCTCGTCGTCGCATGGAGGCGCCGGCGGTCAGAGATCGTCACCGAGCGGCATCCCTGAACGTTTCGAAGATCACCCGGTGGCCGGCATCGTTGGGGTGGGTGATGTCGGGCGAGGCGAGGAGGCCGTCGCCATGCTCCATCATCCGTTCGTAGACCGGGGCATAGAAAACCGAAAATTGCCGGGCAAGCTCGCGGACCGCTTCCACATAACGCTCGAAACCCTCGCGGGTCTGGCCGGTGAACCCTGCACTTCCAACCGAAAATCCGACATCCGGAATATAAGGTGGGCTGCCGATCGCGATCCTTTGCCCATGCCCGGCAGCGATCAGCGCCTTCAGGATACGACTATAATCCCGCACGAAGCCTGCGACACTCATGGTCTCGGGAGCCGCCGTGTAGCGGCCGTCATTGTAGCCGTAGAGGATCAGGATCGCGTCCTCGTGCGGCCGATCAAGAAGTGCTTGAACAAACCTCCCGACACCGTTGTTCGACCTCGGCTTTCCATCGACAAGCTTTGAGCCCTGCAGCACCGTTCCCGGGATGGCGTGATTGCGGATTGGGAAGCCTTCGACCGCACTGGCAAACAGTGCCGGCCAGGCAAGTTCGGCCCGCGAGGCGTTGAAGCCGGCGGTGATGCTGTCGCCGAATACGCGGGTGCCGGAAATTTCCAGCGATTTCAAATGCTCCGCAAACCTCATCAACTTTTCCTTCATTTTCCCGCTTGACAGCCGCCGCCATAATCTTGTTTATACGTATTAGCTGCTAATACGCATTAGCAGTCAAGCGGAGAGAGGGAGGATGTTGCGTGGCTGCGCCTAAGCGTTTGACTCAGCACGACATTGCGAAACTGGCCGGCGTCAGCCAGGCGACCGTTTCGCTTGTGCTGAACGGCGCGCCAACAGCTCTGGCGCGTATTCCGCAGGAGACCCGCGAGCGCGTCCAGCAGGTCATCCGCACCACCGGCTACGTTGCCGATCCGATTGCGCGCCGGATGGCGAAGGGACTGAACCGCATTCTCGGCGTGTTCACCTACGAGCCGGCCTTTCCGAGCGCCCAAGCGGACTTCTTCACGCCCTTCCTGCTCGGCATCGAGGAAGAGGCGCAGATCCAGAATTACGACCTTCTGCTCCTGACCGGCGCAGGCGTCGGGCAGGATCGAAAAATCTTTGCCGATGGCAATCGCTTGAGGATCGCCGATGGCTGCCTCGTGCTCGGCCGCGAATTCGACCGCACTGAGCTGACGCGGCTGGTATCCGGCGACTATCCGTTCGTGGCGATCGGTCGACGCGAGGACGCCGGCGGGCCGGTTCCCTATGTCGGCGGCGATTATGCGAACGGCACGCGGGCGCTCGTCGAGAAGGCAAGGGCGCTCGGGCATTCGAAGCTTGCCTATATCGGCCCGCCGGGACCGGCGGAATCGACTGCCGATCGGTGGTCGGGCTTCGACGGAGCCCTCGGCAACGGTCTCGAGCTTGTCCTGCGTATCGAAACGGTGGGACGTGCGGCAGACGAGATACTGGACGCTCTTTTCGGCAGCGGTGCGACCGTCGCCTTCTTCGTCGAGCTCGCCGATGCGGTGCGCGTCGAGGCGGCTGCCCGCGCACGCGGCCTGTCCATTCCCGGTGACTTTTCCGCCGTCGTGCTAGGCAGCCATATCCGCGCCGAACGCAGCCATGTGCAGTTCACCGCCTTCGACATCCCCCGCGAGGAGATGGGCCGGCAGGCGACTGCGATGCTGGTGCGCCGCATCGAGAGCGGCGATGCCGGCAGCCAAATTCTTCTGACCTGTGAACCGGTCGAGGGGGAAACCCTTGGACCCGCAAAAAGACGGACATGATCAACGTGACAGAGATGCATACGGATATTCTGGTGGTAGGCGGCGGTCTTGGCGGCGTTGCGGCAGCACTTGGTGCATGTCGGGCCGGCCGCAGCGTGATCATGACCGAGGAGTTCGACTGGATCGGCGGCCAGCTGACCAGCCAGGCGGTGCCTTCCGACGAACATACCTGGGTCGAGCAATTCGGCATCACCCGCTCTTACCGAAAGCTGCGTAGCGGCATCCGCCAGTATTACCGTGACCACTATCCGTTGACCGAGGGCGCACGCGCCTGGGGTGACCTCAATCCCGGTGCCGGCTGGGTCAGCCGCATCTGCGCCGAACCGCGCGTCAGTCTCGCCGTCATGGAAGCGATGCTGATGCCTTATCGCGGCGCCGGCAAGCTGAAGGTGCTGCAGCCCTATCGCCCGGTCGCTGCCGATGTCGACGGGGATACGGTGCGTTCCGTTACCGTTCGGCATCGCGACACGGGACGGGAGATCAGCATCTCCGCCGCCTATATCCTCGATGCAACGGAACTCGGCGATCTGCTGCCGATAACCGGCACGGAATATGTGAAGGGCTTCGAGGCCCAGTCCGACACCGGCGAGCCGAGTGCGCCATCTGAAACGCAGCCGGACAATGTCCAGGCCGTGTCGATCTGCTTTGCGATCGATCACGTCGACGGCGACCAGACGATCGACAAGCCGGAAAATTACGACTACTGGCGCGCGTACCAGCCGCATTTCTGGGGCGGCCCTTTGCTCGGCTTCACCGCCCCGCATCCGCGCACGCTGGATTTCACCACCCGCTCGTTCACGCCCAATCCGAATGACGATCCGCTCGCCGTCGATGCCGACCAGCGCAAGGGCGGCGGCGACGAGAACCTGTGGATCTTCCGGCGCATCGCGGCGCGCAACAACTTCGTGGCCGGCGCCTACGCCTCAGACATCTGCCTCGTGAACTGGCCGATGATCGACTACATGGAAGGCACGATCATCGACCTTTCCGAAGAGGACAAGGCAAAGCAGCTGAAATCGGCTGCCGACCTCTCCTATTCGCTGTTCTACTGGCTGCAGACCGAAGCGCCGCGCGTCGATGGCGGCCAGGGTTTTCCGGGGCTTCGCCTGCGCGGAGACGTTACCGGCACCGAACACGGGCTGGCCATGGCTCCCTATATCCGCGAGAGCCGCCGCATCAAGCCGGTTACCCGCATCGTCGAGCAGGACCTGTCCTATTCGGTGCGGGGCGAAAAGGGCGCGGTCAACTACCGCGACAGCATCGGCATCGGCATGTACCGGATCGATCTGCATCCCTCGACCGGCGGCGACAACTATATCGACGTGCCGTCCTGCCCGTTCGAGATCCCGCTCGGCGCATTGCTGCCGCAACGGGTGAAGAACCTCATTCCGGCCGGCAAGAATATCGGCACGACCCACATCACCAACGGCAGCTACCGGCTGCATCCGGTCGAATGGAATATCGGCGAAGTCGCCGGCATGCTCGCGGCGCATTGCCTCGACAAAAATCTCACGCCGCATCAGGTCCAGGAAAACGACGAGAAGCTCCAGAATTTCCAGAGAGAGCTGACCCGTGAAGGCATCGAAATGCGCTGGCCGGACGTCGCCGCTTATTAGGACGGCCAGGAGCCTGTCTATCAAACCAATCTTTGGAGGAGGAACGGGAATGAACTATTACAAGGCATTGAAATCGGCGGTCGCCGCAATCGCGGTTGCCGTGCCGCTCGGCATTTCGCCCGTGGGGAGCGGCATCGCCAACGCCCAGGACGCGGTCAACCTGCGCATGACCATCTGGAGCGCCAACGAGGCGCATCTGAAGCTGTTCAGCGACATTGCTGCCGGCTTCAAAGAAGACCATCCGAACGTGACGGTGACCTATGAGTCGCTGCCCTTCGATACCTATACGACGGCGCTGACGACCCAGATCGCCGGCGGCAATGCGCCTGACATGGCCTGGATCTTCGAGACCGCCGCCTATGACTTCGTCAATTCCGGCGCGCTCTATCCGCTGACGGACACGCTCAAGGCCACCAAGGGCTATAATGCAGAAGAACTGAGCGCCACGGCCGCCGAGCGCTGGACCAAGGACGGCAAGCTGTTTGCCTATCCGTTCTCGACCTCGCCGTTTGCGATGTTCGTCAACAACGACCTCATCAAGGCTTCCGGCGCCAAGACGCCGGCGGAAATGATCGCAGCCAACCAGTGGACATGGGACAACGCCATCGCCACCGCATCCACCGTTGGCAAGACCGGCAAGGGCGGCCTGATCGTCCGCGACTTCAACTACCAGATCTGGCAGAACCTCGCCTCCGTCTGGAACGGTTGGGGCGCTTCGCCCTGGAGCGCCGACGGCAAGACCTGCACGATGACCGAGAAGCCGATGGTCGACGCGCTGACCTTCATTCACAACGCCGTCTTCAAGAACAAGGCGATGCCGGGTCCCGGCGAAAGCGTCGACTTCTTCGCCGGCAATGCGGCAATGACGATCACCCAGATCAGCCGCGCCTCGCTGCTGCCGAAGGACAAGCCGTTCGCCTGGGATCTCGTGCCGCTGCCGAAGGGGCCGGCCGGCAATTATGCGCTGATCGGTCAGGCGGGTGTCGGCGTCATGCAGTCGGGCAAGAACGCCAAGACGGCGGCCGAATTCGTCGCCTATATGACGAACCCGGAAAACTCGGCCAAGCTGAGCCAGTTCTTCCCCTCGGCTCGCAAGTCGCTGCTGAACGCCGAAGTGCTGAAGAAGACCAATCCGCTGCTGAGCCAGGAGCAGATCGACAAGGTCGTGATCTCGGGCATTGCCACCGGCAAGGTCATTCCGGGCCATACGGGCTTTGCACAGATCCAGCAGGTGGTTCGTTCGGGCCTCGACGCCGTCTGGCGTCCGGATGCGAATATCCCGGCAGCCCTCCAGCAGATCTGCGGCCAGATCGGCCCGCTTCTGAAGCGCTAAGGGGATAGCCCATGGCTGTCGTGCAGCAAACCGCCCGTCCGGAAGGTCGTTCCTCATCGTCGTTCTGGACGGTCGCGCGGCGCGACAGCCTCGCCGGGTTTCTCTTCATCGCCCCGCAACTGATCGGGATCACGCTTTTCGTGCTGATCCCGCTCTGCCTCGTCTTCTGGTATTCGCTGCACGAGTGGAACGTGCTCGCCAATACCTTCACCTATACCGGCCTTGCGAACTACCAGATGCTTCTCGAAGACACGAGCCTGCCTTCGGTGCTCGGGGCGACGGCGATCTTTTCCGCTGGGCTGGTGATCTTCAACCTGACCCTGGCACTGCTGCTTGCGGTGCTGCTCAACCAGAAGCTCGCCGGCATCACCATCTTCCGCACGCTGTTCTTCTCGCCGGTCGTCGTGTCGCTGGTCGCCTGGACGATCGTCTGGGGTTTCCTGCTGCAGAAGAACGGCGGCATCAACGGCGTGCTGCTCGTCTTCGGCATCGACGGGCCGAACTGGCTGCGCGAACCGGTAACGGCGATGATCTCGGTCATCGTGGTGCAGGTGTTCAAGAATGTCGGCCTCAACATGATCCTGTTCCTCGCCGCTCTCCAGGGCGTGCCGAACGAGCTCTACGAGGCGGCCCGCATCGACGGCGCACCGCGCTTCAAGCAGTTCCGTCGCATCACCCTGCCGCTGATCAGCCCGACCATTCTTTTGACCTCGATCATCACCATCGTCGGTTCGCTGCAGGTGTTCGCGCAGATCGCGGTGCTGACGCAAGGCGGGCCGGGCCTGACCACCACGGTGCTCGTCTATTATCTCTACCAGCAGGCCTTCCAGTTCCATTTCTTCGGCTACGGCTCGACGCTGTCGATCATGCTGTTCGTGATTGTCGCCGTGCTCACCTTCGCCCAGTGGCAGATGCGCAAGAGGATCGTTTTTTATGAAAGCTGAGCTCTCTCCGCGCAGACAAGTGTTTCTCTACGGCCTGCTCTGCGTTCTCCTGATCCCCTTCGTCTTTCCGACCTGGTGGATGGTGACGTCGTCGGTAAAGCCGATCAGCGACATTTTTGCCTTTCCGCCGCAGCTCCTGCCGGAAAGCTACGACTGGACGACCTATTCGAAGGTCTTCGAATTGCAGCCCTTCGTGAAGCAGTACTGGAATTCGGCCTATATCGCCGCACTGGTGACGATCGGCACGATGGTCGTGTCCTCCATGGCAGGTTATGCCTTCGCGCGCATCAAGTTTCCGTTCGCCAATGCGATCTTCATGGTCGTGCTGCTCGGGCTCCTGATCCCATCGGAAGTGACGATCGTGCCGCTTTTCCAGATGTTTCTGAAGGCGGGCATGGTCAATACCCATTGGCCGCTGATCCTAGTGCCGATCTTCGGTGCGCCGAGCGTGTTCGCGACATTCGTGATGCGGCAGTTCTTCATTGCGCTGCCCGTCGAGCTCGAAGAGGCGGCGCGGGTCGATGGCCTCGGACGCTTCAAGATTTTTTGCAAGATCGCCTTGCCGCTTGCAAGGCCGGCGCTTGCGTCGGTGGCGATCTTCACCTTCCTGCATTCCTGGAATCTCTACCTGGAACCGATCGTGTTCCTGTCGAGTGCCGACAAATTCACGCTGCCGCAGGCGCTGACGCAATATACGGACGCCTATGGCGGGCCGATGTGGAACATCCAGCTTGCCGCCGCGACCCTGACGGCGCTGCCCGTTCTCATCGTCTTCATCATCGCGCAGAAGCAATTCGTCGAAGGGCTCGCGCATACCGGCCTTAAGGGTTGAAAAACTCACCTTTTGAAACACTGGGGCTGAAGAAACGGAAATCTGATTGATGGCTGAAGTTACCCTTTCCAATGTCCGCAAGAGCTATGGCGCCGTCGACATCATCCACGGCATCGACCTCGGCATCACCGACGGCGAGTTCGTGGTGCTGGTCGGCCCGTCCGGCTGCGGCAAGTCCACCCTGCTCAGAATGGTCGCCGGGCTGGAGACAATTACCGGCGGCGAGGTGAATATCGGCGGGCGGGTGGTCAACGATCTCGACCCCAAGGACCGCGACATCGCCATGGTCTTCCAGAACTATGCGCTTTATCCGCATATGACGGTCGCGACCAATATGGGATTCTCGCTGGAACACCGCGGCGGCAGCAAGGCGGAGATCGCCGAACGGGTGAAATGGGCAGCCGACATTCTCGGCCTCGCGCCGCTGCTCGACCGCTATCCCCGCCAGCTTTCCGGCGGCCAGCGCCAGCGCGTCGCGATGGGCCGGGCGATCGTGCGCGATCCCAAGGTGTTCCTGTTCGATGAGCCGCTTTCCAATCTTGACGCGAAACTGCGCGTCGTCATGCGCGGCGAGATCAAAAGCCTGCACCAGAGGCTGAAGACCACGACGATTTACGTCACCCACGATCAGGTCGAGGCGATGACCATGGCCGACAAGATCGTCGTGCTGAACGGCGGCCGGGTCGAGCAGATCGGCGCACCGCTCGACCTTTACGACCGGCCGGCCAACCAGTTCGTGGCGGGCTTCATCGGCTCGCCGTCGATGAATTTTTTGACCGGCACGATTACGCCTGAAGGTTTCTCCGCGCCCGGTATTTTGCTGCCGCTGCCCGAGGCAGCGCACGGGCACAAGGACCGAAAGATGGTCTACGGCATTCGTCCCGAACATTTTGCCCTGGACGACAGCGGCGTGCCGGCGGAAATCGTGCTGGTCGAGCCGATGGGGTCCGAGACGCAGGTGACGATGAAGCTTGGCGAGACACTGGTGACCGGCGTGTTTCGCGAACGGGTATCGTTGTCGCCGGGAGCGACGATCCGGGTGCGGCCGGAACTCGGCAATGTCCATCTCTTCGCCGCCGATGGCGGCCAGCGTCTGAACTGAGGGCCGTCATGCCGAACTATCCCGAAACCAGGCTCACCAAGGCGCTGCGCGGTGGCGAACTCCCGGTCATCGTCTCGCTCGCCCGGCACGACCTCGATCTTGCCAAGGCGGCGATCGGGGCAGGGGCCTTTGCGATCAAGGTGCATCTCAACGCCTATCACCGCGCGACCGGCACGACATTCGGCAGTTTTGCCGAGGAACGGCCGTTTTTCGAGACGCTGGCGCCGCTCGGGGTGCCGCTGCTAGTAATGGCCGGCCAGGAGACGGTGCCGGCGCCCGACGAGCTCGATGCCTTGGCGGATCTTGGTTTTGAAGGGTTCAATGTCTATTTCGACCATCTTCGGCCGCATCTGCTGCAGTCGAAGCTCCGCCCGATCCCGGCGCTCGGCGAGAAAAGCACTGACGAGGACCTGAAGACCATCGTCGCCATTCCCGGCGCCATGATGGAGGCGTCCGTCGCGTCGTTTGCCGATTACGGCAAGCCGCTCAACGAGACCGATCTTGACCGCTACAGGGAAATCACCTCGAAGGCCGGCATTCCGGTCATCGCGCCGAGCCAGAAGCGTTTCGTGGCCGGCGATATGGCAAGGCTGAAGGCGGCCGGCATTGCTGCGCCGCTGCTCGGTGTCATCGTCACCGGTACGACGCCGAAGAGCCTGGAGGAGGCGGTGCGTCCGATCGCCGAGGCGACAACTGGCTGAGTGGTGGCGATGGATTGAATTTCTTCCGTCGGATCGCCATTTTAGGTGCAAATCCAAAACCGAAGGAGGAAAGCATGACGACGTCTACCGAACGGGCCGTTCTGGCCGGGGGTTGTTTCTGGGGCATGCAGGACCTGATCCGGCGTCTGCCCGGCGTGGTTTCGACCCGCGTCGGCTATAGCGGCGGCGACGTGCCGAACGCGACCTACCGCAATCACGGCACCCATGCCGAAGCGATCGAGATCATCTTCGATCCGGCCAAGACCAGCTATCGCGATATCCTTGAATTCTTCTTCCAGATCCATGATCCGTCGACCAAGAACCGCCAGGGCAACGATATCGGCATGAGCTATCGTTCCGCGATCTATTACGAGAACGACGAGCAGAAACGCGTCGCCGAAGACACGATCGCCGATGTCAACGCATCGGGCCTATGGCCGGGCAAGGTGGTGACGGAAGTGGAGCCGGTTGGTGATTTCTGGCAGGCAGAACCGGAGCATCAGGATTACCTGGAGCGTTATCCGAACGGCTATACCTGCCATTTCCCGCGTCCGAACTGGAAGCTGCCGAAGCGTGCCAGCGTTGCTGCCGAATAAGCTGTCTTGATTTCCGAATTGAAGGCGCTGCCATCTCGAGATGGCAGCGCCTTTTTTTGTTTAGGCGAGCGTGTAGGCGGTCTTCACCACGGTGAAGAACTCGGCGGCATACTTGCCCTGCTCGCGCGGCCCGAAGGACGAAGCCTTACGGCCGCCGAACGGCACGTGGAAATCGACGCCGGCGGTCGGGAGGTTGACCATCACCATGCCTGCCTCGGAGTTGCGCTTGAAATGCGTCGCATGCTTGAGGCTGGTGGTGGCGATGCCGGCCGACAGGCCGAACGGTGTGTCGTTGGCCGTTGCCAGCGCTTCCTCGTAGTTCTTCACCCGGATGACGGAAGCGACCGGTCCGAAGATTTCCTCGCGCGAAATCCGCATCTGGTTGGTCGCTTCGGTGAACAGCGTCGGCTGCAGATAGAAGCCGGGCGTGTCGCGCTTCACGAGTTCGCCGCCGAAGGCGAGCTTGGCGCCCTCGTTCTTGCCGATCTCGATATAGTCGGTGTCCTGCTTCAGCTGCTTGTCGTCGACGACCGGGCCCATATGGCTGCCGGCCTTCATGGCGTTGTCGACGTTGATCGTCTTCAGCTTCTCGGTGAGTGCTGCGACGAACTTGTCGTGGATGCCTTCCGTCACGATCAGGCGCGAGGAGGCGGTGCAACGCTGGCCGGTCGAGAAGAAGCCCGAATTGGCGGCCGCTTCGACGGCGACGTTGAGGTCCGCGTCGTCGAGGACGATCATCGGGTTCTTGCCGCCCATTTCGAGCTGGAACTTGCGGTTATGCTCGATCGAAGCGAGCGCAACGCGCTTGCCGGTGCCGGTGGAGCCGGTAAACGTGATGCCGGCGAGATCCGGGCTGTCGAGCATGGCCTGACCGACGACCGAGCCGCGGCCCATGACGAGGTTCAGGACGCCCTTCGG
The DNA here is from genome assembly GCF_002968555.1 of Neorhizobium sp. T6_25. Lineage (NCBI taxonomy): Bacteria > Pseudomonadati > Pseudomonadota > Alphaproteobacteria > Hyphomicrobiales > Rhizobiaceae > Neorhizobium > Neorhizobium sp. T6_25. Next base: position 109,136 of record NZ_PVBL01000008.1, on the reverse strand, counting down.
CAGGCCGGCGCGGTGGAGGATGTCGACGATCGCCCAGCCGCAGCCAGGTACGAGATCGGCAGGCTTGAAGACGACGGTGTTGCCGTAGCAGAGCGCCGGCGCGATCTTCCATGCGGGGATGGCGATCGGGAAATTCCACGGCGTGATGATACCAATGACGCCGAGCGGTTCGCGGGTGATCTCGACGCCGATATTCGGACGGGCAGACGGCACCAGTTCGCCGGTCAGGCGCAGCGCTTCGCCGGCGAAGAAATCAAAAATCTGGGCGGCGCGGATGACTTCGCCGGTCGCTTCGGGAAGGATCTTGCCTTCCTCGCGGGCGAGAAGCGCGCCGAGTTCGTCCTTGCGGGCGAGGATTTCGTCGGAGGCCTTTCTGAGGATGGCGTGGCGTTCGAGGATGCCGGAACGCGACCAGGCGGGGAATGCTGCCTTTGCTGCGGCGATCGCCTGTTTGGCGTCTTCGGCGCTGCCCTGGGCATACATGCCCACGACATCATTCGTGTCGGACGGGTTGATGTTCTTCGAGGCGTCCGAGCCGACCCATTCGCCGGCGATCAGGTTCTGGTAGATGGTCATGGACCTCTCCTTTCATGTGAAAGGCCCCGCCATGGCGGCGGGACCGTCAGATAGAGCTTGTTCAGTCGCTTACCTGAAAACGCTTGGCAGCCAGAGCGACAGGGCAGGGATGTAAGTCACGAGCAGCAATACTGCGATGCTGGCTCCGAAGAAAGGCCAGATTGTGCGCATCGCTTCACGTATCGTGATGCCGCCGACCGCGCAACTGACGAAGAGCACGGTTCCGACCGGCGGTGTGTTGAGGCCGATGCCGGCGTTGAGGATCATGATGACGCCGAAATGGACCGGATCGATGCCGAATGCCTTGACGACGGGGAGCAGGATCGGCGTCGAGATGATGACCATCGGCGCCATGTCCATGAACGTGCCGAGGACCAGCAGGATGACGTTGATCATCAGGAGAACGATGATCGGATTGTCCGACACCGCGCTGATTGCCGCGATGATCAGCGTCTGGACCTGCAGGAATGCCATCAGCCAGCCGAACGCGGCCGCGGTGCCGATGACCAGCAGCACCATGGCGGTGGTGCGCACGGCACCCATGACGGCCTCGACGAAACCTTCCCAGTTCAGCTCTCGATAGACGAGCATCGCAACGAGGAAAGCGTAGATGACAGCAATGCAGGAGCTTTCCGTTGCCGTGAACACGCCGGAGCGGACGCCGCCGAAGATGATGGCGATCAGAAGGATGCCCGGCAGCGAAGCCAGCAGGTAATAACCGACGCGGGCGAAGCCCGGGAAGGGGTCGGCCGGATAACCGCGTTTTACGGCAACCCACCAGGCGGTGAACATCAGCGCTCCGGCGAGCAGCAGGCCGGGAACGATGCCGGCGGTGAAGAGGTCGGCGACGGAGACGTTGCCGCCGGCTGCGATCGAATAGAGGATCATGTTGTGCGAGGGCGGGATCATCAGCGCGATGATGGCGGCGTTGGCCGTCACGTTGACTGCATAGTCCCTGTCGTAACCGCGCGCAGCCATTTGCGGGATCATCAATCCGCCGACGGCCGACGCGTCCGCCACGGCCGAACCCGAGATGCCGCCGAACAGCGTCGATGCGACGACGTTGACCTGGCCGAGACCACCGCGCATATGGCCGACAAGGCCTGCGGCGAAACGGATCAGCCTCTGCGCGATGCCGCCGCGCACCATCAGGTCGCCGGCGAAGATGAAGAACGGGATCGCCATCATGGCGAAGACGTTCATGCCGGAATTCAGCTGCTGGAAGACGACGATCGGCGGCAGGCCCATGTAGAGGACCGTCGCGAAGGAGGCGATGCCGAGGCAGAAGGCGATCGGCATGCCGACCAGCATGAGGAATGTGAACGAACCGAAAAGAATGGCGTAGGCCATTACGCAGCCTCCTGCACGAGTACGTCGGCAGCAACTTCCTCGCCGATGGCGACGTCGACGAAGCGCTCCAGAGCGAAAAGGGAGATCATGGCGCCGCCGACGATCATCGGGAAGAAATCGGTGCCGCCCGGCCAGCCGAGAACGGGAATGGTGGCCGACCAGGTACCCATGGCCAGCAGCGTCGAATAATAGGCCATGCCAATGCCGAAGAGCACGATCAGGCCCAGGCTCAGGAGGTCCATAGCCTTCTGGATTGCCGGCGGCATGACGTAGCGAACGATATCGAGCCCGAGATGCACGCTCTCACGCACGCCGACGGCGGCTCCGAGCATGATGAACCAGGACATCAGATAGAGCGACAGCGGCTCGGACCAGCTCGGCGAGTCGTTCAGGACATAACGCCCGAACACCTGCCAGCCGACGATGAGGGTCATGGCGATCATGCCGATGCCGGAGATATAAAGTGATATGCGGCTAAGCCCGCCCAGATAGGGCTTTATGGCCAGCATGAATTTTCTCATGATCCTGTCCTCTTCGCGGCAGCAAGGCTGCCGGATATGCAAGAAAAAACCGGCCCTCTTGGCGAGGGCCGGTTTTCGGTCGGCTTACTTGACGGCCTGGATCTGTTCCAGCAGGGCCTTCTGCTTCGGATCGGTGACGAACTTGTCATAGACCGGCTTCATGACGGCTGAGAACTCGTCCTTGTTGACCTTGATGACGTTGGCGCCACCGGCACGAACCTTGGCCTCCGAGGACTTTTCGCGGGCAGTCCAGAGTTCGCGCATCTTGACGACCGAGTCCTTGGCGGCCTGGCGGAAGATCTTCTGGTCTTCCGGCGTCAGCTTGTCCCAGGAGATCTTGGACATGACCAGGATTTCCGGGTTCAGCGAATGTTCGGTCAGCGTATAGTTCTTGGCGATCTCGTAGTGGCGGGCGGATTCATAGGAAGGCCAGTTGTTTTCCGCGCCGTCGACCACGCCGGTTTCGAGCGAGGAATAGACTTCGCCCATCGGCATCGGCGTCGGGTTGGCGCCGAAGGCCTGCATCATGGCGATCCAGAGGTCCGACTGCTGGACGCGGATCTTCATGCCCTTCAGGTCGGCAAGCTTGGTGATCGGCTTCTTGGTCGTGTAGAAGGAGCGCGCGCCGGAATCGTAATAGGCAAGGCCGATCAGGCCATGCGGTTCGAAGGCCTTCAGGATTTCGTCGCCGATCGGGCCGTCGACGACCTTGTGCATGTGCTCGGTCGAGCGGAACAGGAAGGGCAGGCCGAGAACGGTGGTCTGCGGTACGAGGTTGTTGAACGGTGCAGCATTGACGCGGTTCATGTCGATGACGCCGAAACGGGTCTGCTCGATCGTGTCCTTTTCACCGCCCAGTACCGAGTTGTTCATCACCTGAATCTTGATGCGGCCGTTGGTGCGCTGGGAGACCAGTTCGCCCATGTATTTGACGGCATCAACGGTCGGATAACCGTCCGGATGGATGTCGGCGGAACGCAGGGTAACCTGTGCATTGGCGGCCGTCGCGCCGAGCGCGAGGCCGAAGGCAAGGCCGAGCAATTTCGTGAGTTTCATGTTGTCCTCCTCTGTGTGAGCGCCGGAGCCTCCACGCCCCGGTCGTTGAATTTATCAGTCTTCCTCAGGCCTCCCGTGCCGTTTATCGGGCGGGCAGGCCGTAAAGTTCTTCGGGGTTTTTCACGAGTGCGAGCTCGCGTGCCGCATCGTCCGGCAACCAGCCGAGCACGGTATCGGTCAGCGCCGCGTCATCCGGATAGTCGGCCTGTTCGCGGGCGAGGTTATGCGGCCAGTTGGTGCCCCAAACGATGCGTTCCGGTGCATATCTGGCGATTTCCCGGGCGACCGCGGCGACATCGGCATAGTCCGGACCGCCGGCCTTCGAGGATTCGTAGACGCCGGCAAACTTGAACCAGCACCTGCCGCCGTCGATGAGGCGCTTGACGGCATCGACTTGCGGACTATCGGGCGTGACGCCGGCGAAGAACTTGCCGTGGTGATCGAAGACCCAGCGGGACTTCAGGTTCTTCAGGCGCTCTTCGTGGTCGAGAATGTTGCTGCCGTCGAACTGGACGGCGACCATCCAGTTGCGGGACGCAGCCTTGGCGTCGACGGCTTCGAGTTCCGACAGGTTCACCGCGCCTCCCGGCAGGTCCATGATGCGGGCGCCGACATTGCCGGCTGCTAGGAGGTTATCCAGTTCGGCTTCCGACGTGGTGCTATCGATCACGCAGACGCCACGGGCAACCGAACCGAATTCCGCAAGGCAGGCGTTGAGATTGGAATTGTCGCGCTGCTGGGCATTGCCCTGGGTGACGATGACCCGATCGATGCCGATCCAGCGCATGAACTGGAGATACTGGGCCGGTGTCGGCAAATCTCCAGCCGGAAGGCCCGGGCCGCCGGGCAGAGAGGGAAAACCCGGCAGATAAGCATGCATCTGAGTGTCGATCGCGCCCTTGGGCAGTTTGGTCTTGGGGGGCGTGCCGGAAAGGGTGCGGACGAGCATCAGATGTCTCCCATGCGGAATTCTTTGAGCGCATCGCGGTTGATCTCGATGCCGAGGCCTGGGCCGTTCGGGATCTGCACCACGCCGCGCTCGTGTTCGATCGGGGTTTTGATCACCGCCTGACGGAACGGGTTGTGGGTACGGTCGAATTCGAGGATCGGTTCGATCGGATTGACCCGAACCGGGCTCGGGATCATCGCCGCCATGAACTGCAATGCGGCGGCGATATGGACAGCGGTGCCCCAGACATGCGGCACGACGCGGATGCCGTGTAGGGCTGCCATGTCGGCAACGCGCTTGGCTTCGGTAAAACCACCGACGCCGGCAAGGTCGGGCTGCAGGATATCGACGGCGCGGGTTTCCACCGGCTCGCGCATGCCCCAGCGGCTGTGCCAGGTCTCGCCGCCGGCGACGGGGATCGGCTGGTGGGCGCGGACTTCGCGATAGGCGGCGAGCTGTTCCGGCACGACCGGTTCTTCGAACCAGTCGATGTTGAGCTCGGCAGCCGCCTGGCCGAATTTGATTGCCTCGATGGCGTCGTAACCATGGTTGGCGTCGACCATCAGCCGCATGTCGGGGCCGACGGCGTCGCGCACCGCGCGGATGACCCGCAGATCCTCCTCAACGCCGAAGCCGATCTTGATCTTGCTGGCGTGAAAACCCTGTTGCCAATAACCGGCGACGTCGGTCGCATTGTCCTCGACGCGGTCGACGCCGTCGCGCTTGAAGCTGCCGGTCGCATAGGCCTTGACGCTCTCGCGAAAACGTCCGCCGAGCAGGATCGAGACCGGCACGCCGAAATGCTTGCCCTTGATATCCCAGAGCGCGATGTCGATGCCGGACAGTGCCGTGACGGCAAGGCCGCGCTGGCCCTGGTCGCGCAGGGCGTTATAGAGCCGCGCCCAGATCTTTTCGGTTTCGAGCGGATTTTCGCCGACCAGCCAGTTCGCGTAGGCAGCGACCACGGCTGCATTCGGCCGGGCCGGGCCGAGGCATTCGCCCCAGCCGATCGTGCCGTCGTCGCACTCGATCTCGACGAGCACATGGGCGCGGCGATCGAAGCGCATCGAGGCGCTTTCGAAGGCGACGTCGAGCCTGTGTTCGAGGAGATGGGTGCGGACGGACGCGATCTTCATGGATTAGCGCTTCCAGGGGCCGATGAGCTTCAGGAGCATCTCTTCTTCTTCCGCCGTCAGGTCGTCGAGCGGCGGACGTACCTTGCCGGCGTCGAAACCCTGCAGGCGCACACCGGCCTTGATGGCCGAGACGGCATAACCCTTGCGGCGATTGCGGATGGCCATGAAGGGATAGAAGAAGTCCTTGAGGATTTCCTCGCAGCGGGCACGGTTGCCTGCGCGCAGCGACTTGTAGAAGTCGACCGCAAGACCCGGCACGAAGTTGAAGACCGCCGACGAATAAGTGGTGAAGCCGGCGCCGAGATAGGCTTCGGCGAAAAGTTCGGCGGTCGGCATGCCGCCGAGATACATCAGCCGGTCGCCCATCGTGGCGGTGATCTGTCGGACAAGCCCGATATCGCCGCTGCCGTCCTTGAAGCCGATCAGGTTCGGGCACTCGTCGCAGAGGCGCTTCAGCGTGTCGACCGACAGGATCGAGTTGTCGCGGTTATAGACCATGACACCGATGCCGACCGACTGGCAGATGCGCTTCACATGCTGGTAAAGGCCTTCCTGCGGCGCATCGATCATGTAATGCGGCAGCAGCAGGATGCCATCGGCGCCGGCCTTTTCGACCGCGCGGGCCATTTCCACGCCCACATGGGTGCCGAAACCGCAGCCGGAGACGATCGCGGTCTTGCCGGCGGCTTCCTTGGCGGCCGACACGATGCCGGGGACTTCATTGGGGGACAGCGAGAAGAATTCGCCCGTGCCGCCGGCGGCAAACAGGACCGGTGCATCGAAGCCCGACAGCCATTCCACATGGCGGCGATAGCTTTCCGGCTGGAACTCGCCTTCCGCGTCGAAATGGGTGACGGGAAAGGACAGCAGGCCGGCACCAAGTGCAACCTTGATTTCTTCAGGCGTCATCATTCAGAAAATTCCTTTGTAAGCGTCTCCTCCAGACAAAAATTGTCGTACAGGTCGCCTCGACTTGTGTCAACAAGTCATCTTACAGATTCGCGCAACTCCCGGAGGAGGGTGCGATAGCGCAGCTGCGCGCCCCGCAGATGCCGGCGCATCGCGTCGCGGGCGCGTTCCTCGTCGCCGTCGGAAATCGCCACGACGATCGCGTTGTGCTCCTCGTCGAGCAGCTTGATATAGGCAGCCTGATCAGCCTCCGAATCGTCCGGGCGCAGGGCTGCGCGCGGGATCAGGCTGCGGCCGATCATGGTCAGGAATTCGCGGAAACGGGGATTGTTGGTGGCTTCGGCAATGGCAAGGTGCAGCGCGAAATCCGCCTCGCTGGTTGGTTTTGCGGCCTCGAGACAGGCGCGGACCGCATAGTGGCGATCGAGAATGACTTCTTCCTGCGCGGGCGAGCGGCGAAGTGCGGCAAGTCCCGCGGCCTCGACTTCTACCGCGGTTCTAAGCTCCAGGAGCTCGATCATCGAGGATACGCGGGCAAGATCGATATTCGAGAGGGAGAGCATGACCGGCTGCACGTTGCGCGACGGCTCCAGCACGAAGACGCCGGCGCCCTGACGCGCTTCCACCAACCGGTCGGCGCGCAGCGATGCGATCGCCTCGCGCACCACGGTGCGGCTGACGCCATGCGCCTCGGTCAGCTGCGCTTCGCTCGGCAGGCGTGAGCCCGGAGGGAACTGGCCTGCCGCAATCGCCTGGCGCAGCGTTTCTCCGAGGCGGGAAACAAGCGTCCTCGATCCCTTGCCGGTATCGAGTCTGGTTTCAACGCTCATTCGTTCCTCCCTGCGCAGCGGCGCATCACAATATCGCGTCAACCCATATGTCAAGTCGAGCGCCACTCCGAACCCGCTCCAACTTATTGACCACGTTTCATCAACATGTATGATAAGTGTCGACGCTTGTCACGAACAAGTTGGCCGACAGACTGGCCATCACTGGATTGCCGCGGCCAATGCGCCGCTTTCGGAGGATGATTTCTTGAAAAGACTTTTGATCACCGGTGCCGGCGGCGGCCTCGGACGCGCCATGCGCTCGCGTCTCGCCGGTTTTGCCGAAACGCTTCGCCTCTCCGATATCGTCGATCTCGGCCCAGCCGGTCCCAATGAAGAAACGGTCGTCTGCGACCTCGGAGATGCCGACGCGGTCATGAAGCTGGTCGAAGGCTGCGACGGTATCCTGCATCTCGGCGGGGTTTCGGTCGAGGACAAGTTTTCGAAGATACTCAACGCCAACCTGCTCGGCCTCTACAATCTCTATGAGGCCGCCCGTGCACATGGCCAGCCGCGTATCCTGTTCGCCAGCTCCAACCATGTGGTCGGTTTCTACCGCCAGGACGAGCACATCGACGTCAAGGCTCCGATGAAGCCGGATGGTCTCTACGGCGTTTCGAAATGCTTCGGCGAGGCTCTGGCGCGCATGTATTTCGAGAAATTCGGCCAGGAGACGGCGCTCGTCAGGATCGGCAGCTGCTTCGAAAAGCCGATCAACCACCGCATGCTGTCCGGCTGGATGTCCTATGACGACTTCGCGTCGCTGATCGACTGCGTCTTCCGCGCGCCGATGCTCGGCTGCCCGATCATCTGGGGCATTTCCGACAATGACAGCAAGTGGTGGGACAATTCCCACGCGTCCTATCTCGGCTGGAAGCCCAAGGACAATGCCGAACGCTTCCGCGCCGAGCTCGATGCCAAGGGGCGTCCGGAACCGACGTCCCCGGCCGCCGTCTACCAGGGCGGCATGTTCACACAGGACCCGATCTTCGCGGAGGACTGAGCCCGCACGGCGGGTTCTTGTTTCCGCCTTTTAGGCCCACCACATCAGCTTCTTCTACAACCTTCCCTTTTCCGGGAAGGTGTTTTCCGGAGTTCTGTGATGGGATTTATCGATATCAATCCTCCCGTCCCCGAAGATAGCGTGCTTCTCGACGCCTATTCGGAGACGGTTGCCGGCGCGGTCGACCGCGTCGGTCCTGCCGTCAGCCGCATCGAGCGGCTCGGCGGGGTTGCTGGCCAAGGCGGACACGGGTCGGGCTTTGCGATTTCGCCCGACGGCCTGATCATCACCAACCACCACGTCGTTTCCGACGCCAAGACCGTCCGTATCCGCAGTGCCAATGGTGCTGTCGGGCAGGGCAGCGTGCTCGGTCGCGATGCCGACACGGATATCGCGCTGGTGCGTGCCGACATGGACGTGCAGGCCTGGGCACGGCTCGGCGATTCCCAGAAACTGCGGCGTGGCCATATCGCGATCGCGATCGGCAACCCGCTCGGTTTCGACTGGTCGGTGACATCAGGCGTCGTTTCGGCTTTGGGTCGCTCGATGCGGTCGTCCACCGGCAGACTGATCGATGACGTCGTACAGACGGATGCGGCACTCAATCCGGGCAATTCCGGCGGCCCGCTGGTATCGGCCTCGGGCGAGGTGGTCGGCGTCAATACGGCGGTCATCCGCGGCGCACAGGGCATCGCCTTTGCGGTTGCCTCCAACACGGCCAATTTCGTCGTCTCGGAGATCCTGCGCTTCGGCCATGTGCGGCGTGCCTTTATCGGCATCGTCGTCGATACGACAGCGCTGCCGCGCCGCGTCGCGGTGAAGGCCGGCATGACGCAGGAGACGACGGTGCGCATCCGCCGCATCGATCTCGGCAGCCCGGCCGACCAGGCGGGGTTGAAGGAGGGCGATTTCATCCTGGCCATCGACGGCCAGCCCGTCGGTGGCGCCGATGATCTGATCCGTCTGCTGGACGGGACGCGGATCGGCAAGGAGACGCCGATCTCCGTCTACGACCTCGACTCGCGGATCGTCGACCGCGTGCTGGTTCCAGCCGCACGGCCGCAGAGCTGAGCATGCTGTTTCTCTTCAGGTCCTCGTCCTCGAGGTCCTAAGCCAGCCGGTAGCGAAGTCTTTCCCGTGCGGTTTCATCGAGGCCGAGCGAAGAGAGATAGGCCTCGATGCCGCCGTGGCGATAGCGGATATGGTCCAGTGCCTGCCGCATGCTGCGCGGTTCCGAGGCAAGAACGATATCGACCAGCTCGGGCGAAGTGCCGCGGCCGAGGGTGCGGTCCCTGAGGCGCGCGATCAGCGGCCCGGAAATGGTCGCCGTCAGAGCATAGTCTTCAACGATGGTTGCCTCATCGACGCCGGCATTGGCAAGCAGCAGTGCCGAGATCACGCCGGTGCGGTCCTTGCCGGCGCTGCAATGGAAGAGCACCGCTCCGTCCGGCGCGTCGGCGATGGTCTTCAGGACTTCGGCAATCGCCGGCTGGCAGTCGTCGATCGCCTGGCAATAACGATCGCCCATGTCGAAGCTCAAGACGGCATTCGCCATCATCTCGACTGGTGCAAGCGCCGAAAACACCGGCGTGTTGTGGTAGCGCACCTTGGCATGGCCGGTGAATGGGTTGGCTTCGGCGGCGATCTCGTGGGCATTGCGCAGGTCGATGACGGTGGTCAGCCCATTGTCCAGCAAGGTATCGATATCGGCCTCGCTCAGGCGATGCAATGCGTCGCCGCGCAGGATCGAGCGCCAGCGGGTCAGGCCGCCATGTGCGGTCTGGTAACCGCCGAGGTCGCGGACATTGTGGGCGCCTTCCAGCGCGATCAGGCGTTCATGCGCGTTTTCTGGGGCAAACATATCAGCGGATTCCGGATTTCATGAAGGATTCGATGACGTGGCGCTGCAGGACCAGATAGATGATCAGGATCGGCAGGCTGGCGAGTGCGGCGGCCGCCATCAGCGGCCCCCAGAGATTGCCCTCCTGGGTCATGAACATCTGCAGGCCGATCTGGACGACCGAGTTTTCCGGCTTTCGCGACAGCAGCAGCGGCCAGAAATACTCGTTCCAGGCGGAGATGAAGGCGATGATCGACAGGGAGGCGATCGGAGCGCCCATGTTCGGCACCACGATCTGCCAGAGGATCTTCCAGCTTCTGGCTCCGTCGATGCGCGCCGCTTCGAGGATCTCGGTCGGGAAGGAGCGCATCGCGTTATAGAGGAGCAGGATCGCGAAGGCGTGCGCCGCATTCGGCACGATGAGACCGGTCAGCGTATCCAGAAGACCGAGCCGCGAAGCGAGCACGTAGTTGGGGATCATCGTGACCTGGAACGGCACCAGCCAGGAGAGCGCGATAAGGCCGTGGATGACGCCGGAAAGGCGCATGCGCCAGCGCACCAGCGCATAGGCCGCGAACAGGCCGGTCACGACCTGCAGCAGGGCGGTCGCTGCGGATACGATCGTGGTGTTGATCAGCATGCCGATCATCGGAATGCGGGTCAGCACGAAGACATAGTTTTCCAGCGACGGATTGCTGGGCCAGAGCGAGGTGGAGAAGATCTCGTTTTCCGGCCGAAGAGAGGTGACGATCATCCAGTAGATCGGAAAGATCGACAGGAAGGACAGAAGGATCATCACCGCATGCACCGCAAGCCGGCGGGCATTGCCGGACTTTGGACCGCCGGAAGTGAGCGCGGTGCTGTCGGGGGAGGCATCAGTTATCATAGATCGCAAACCTCTTGGTCAGCCACATGCATCCTGCCGCGATGACCGCAAAACCGGCAAAGGCGATCATACCGGCCGCCGAGCTCCAGCCGGCGGACATGGTCTGGAAACCGTATTCCCAGAGCAGGTAGAAGATGTTGGTGGTCGATTTCAGCGGGCCGCCATTGGTGAGCACGTTGATATAGGCAAAGCTCCACTGCGCCCCGAACAGGATCGTCATCATCGACAGAAGCAGGATGGTCGGCGACAGCAGCGGCAGGCGGATGTCGCGGATGATCCCCCAGCGGCTGGCGCCGTCGATGCGCGCCGCCTCGATATAGGAGGAATTGATGCCGGCATTGGCGGCGGAAAACAGGAGGGTGGAAAAGCCGATCAGCTTCCAGCCGGTGATCCAGGTCAACGTCGCGAGCGCGTAATTCGGGTCGGTCAGGAAGCCGATGCGGCCGAGACCGATCGTCTCCAGGCCGAGCGTGACCAGCCCCTGATCCTCGTTGAGCAGCCAGCGCCAGAGGATAGCGGCAACCACGGGCGCGACGATCATCGGCACGAAGATCAGCGCGCGGTAGATCGTGCGGGCGCGGCCTTCGAGATCCTGGGTCCAGATCGCCACGAAAAGGGGAATGATCACCGACATCGGGAAGAGGCCGAGAATGTAGAAAAGCGTGTTCCAGAGGGCGGCGCGCATCTCGGGCAGGGCGAAGAGGCGCTGGTAGTTGGTCAGACCCACATAGCGCTGCGGCGAGGTCGGCAGCATGTTCCACTGGTAGAAGGAGAGCTGGAACGCCTCGACCAGCGGCACATAGGTCCACATCATCAGGAGGCAGAGCGCCGGCGCGAGATAGAGCCAGGGCTGCACGGTGAATGTGCCGCGCTGGCGGGCAGCCGTGGGCGCGCGGGCAAGGGTGAGCGGTCTTGCGAGATCGGCCTGGATATCGGTCATGAAATTTTCCCGAAAGGACCCCGAGGGGACAACGACGCCGGACGGGAAAAGCGAGACCCGCCCGGCATCTCCTCGTGACGGTTACGGCATCAGGCCCTGGCCCTGGTCCTGGGCGGCTTTCAGAGTTGCGATCGGATCGCCCTTGCCGAAGACAGCTTCGCGCACCGAGTCCATCATCATCTTCTCGACCTGCCGGTAGTTGGGACCGGGGAAGGCGACATTGGCGGTAAGACGGTTCAGCTGTTCCAGGTTGGCGCGGAACATCGGGTTCTCCTTGACCCACGGGCCGAGGTAGTTCGGGTCGTCGACGATATCGAGACGCAGCGGCAGGTAGCCGATCTTGCTGGTGATGATCGTGTAGGCTTCCTTGCTCGTCAGGTACTTCAGGAGCTCGTAGGCCGCACGCTGCTTGGCCGGATCCTTGCTGAAGACGAACAGGGCGCTGCCGGAATTGGTCGGGGCTGTCGGCTTTTCGCCGAAGGACGGCATAGGGGCGATACGCAGATCGAACTTGCCCTGGGCGGCCTTCTTGTAGGAGCCAAGCACCGCAGTCGTATAGACGAACATGCCGAGATTGCCCGCTGCAAACGTGTCGGAACCGCTGGCCGGATCGATCCTGGCATGAGCGCCGCTATCGACCATGTCGCGCAGCATCTTGACGGCCTCGGCGGCATTCTTGTCCGCGTAAGTGAGCTTGTTGCCGTCGCGCACCCTGCCGCCGTTCGACATGACGATCGCCTGGTAGACGAAGGTGCCGTCGCTCGGGCCGTAGGCGCCCGGGAAGAAGCCGTTCTTGCCGATCTTTTCCTTGATCGCCTTGCCGGCGATGTTGACGTCGGCCCAGGTCTTCGGCGGGTTGTTCGGGTCCAGACCTGCCAGCTTGAAGAGGTCACCGTTGTAATAGAGGACAGGCGTCGAGAAGGTGTAGGCGAGACCGTAGGTCTTGCCGTCGACCTTGCCGAGTTCGAGACCCTTCGGGATCATGCCGGCGAGATGCTCTTTCAGTTCCGCCGGCTTCACCATGTCCTCGAGCGCGTTGCCGCCGAGGTCGCTGGCGATGAAGATCAGGTCGCGGAAGGTGAGCTGGGCGACGTCCGGCTGTTTGCCGGCGACAATATCGGCCTGGACGCGGTTGATGATCTCGTTCGAGGGAACGGCGATCGTCTCGACCTTCACGTTGGGGAATTTCTTCTCGAAACCGGCAATCAGTTCCCGCGTGGCATCGGCGCCGGCGCTCGCAGAAGCGAGGTTGTAATTGTAGAAGCTGATCGTCACCGGCTTGTCGACCGTGGCGGGCATTTCGGCGAGGGCGCCGACCGGGAGGCCAAGAGGCAACATCGAGGCGGCGGTGAGCGTCGCCATCAGCTTGAGCGTGGTTCTGCGCAGCATTTTGCGTGTCTCCGGATGAGGGTTATTCGGCGGCGACGGGCATTGCCCGAGCCATCAGAAGTTCCAGCGGATAGGTATTGAGTTCGGCGCGGTCGGACGGCAACGGCACGAAGGCCATGGTGAGGCCGGACGGGCGGATGGTGCCGATCCCGAAGGACGTGCCGCGCACCATGCGCAGGATGTCGGTGCGCAGGATGTCGGTCGCGGCGTGCTGGCCGGTGCCGACGACGACCGGAATGCCGTGCCAGACCGAGACGCGGTCGTGATGGATATGGCCGCTCAGAATGCCGATGATATTGCGGCCCTTCAGCAGTTCGCGGAAACGCTCCGACTGCGGAAAGTGGATCGTCCGCCAATGGGCGGCATCGGCCTCTTCGCCGAGCGCCGGCGGGTGGTGGACGACGATCAGCTTCGGCAGCTCTGAATGGCTGTCGAGCGTCGAGGCGAGCCAGTCGAACTGTTCCGGATCGATCGTGCCGCCGATCAGGCCGGGCGTCGTCGAGTCGATGGTGACGATGTGGATGCCGTCGATGATCGTGTCGTGGTCGTAGGGTGCATCCGGATCGTCGGTCTCGATGCCCATGCCCTCGTAGAAGCCGGGGCGGGTGTCGTGATTGCCGAGCGCGTAGATGACCGGAACATCGATCCTGGCGTCGATAATGTCCTTCAGCCGACGAAAACTTTCCGCATCGCCGCGATTGGTGAGATCGCCGCTGGCGATGACGAATTGCGGCTTCGGCGTCACGGTCGCGACGAGATCGAGCACCTGATGCAGCGTCTCGGTCGTGTCGCTGTGCAGATGGCTGTCATCGGCGGTGCCGATGTGCAGGTCGGTCAGATGGATGAATGTCGTTTCGCGTCGCACCGGATGCCTCCATGGATGACGGTTTCGTCAGGGGGACCGTTAGAAGGGGTTTGTTTCCTGGTCGTGACGGATTTCGAATGCCGTTCGAAACCGGTTCAGCGGCGGAACATCGGCGCGATCACCTCGACCATGCGGGCGATGACGATGTCCGGATCATCGAGGTCGATGCCGTAATTGGTCAGCACTTGCGTACGCGACCGGGAGCGGGTGACCTGCGAGCGGATGCCGAGCGCGCAATTGAGCCGCCAGCCGATGTCCACCTCGTCGAGCCAGGGCGAGATCCGCTTCAGATGCGGGACGAAAGCTCGGTGATGTTCGACGTTATCGATGATGCGGCGGTAGTGCGGTGCGCGTTCCCGGTGGGTCTTCGCCATCGAGGTGAAATGCGACAGGACCGGATAGCTGGAGGTCGGGTCGAGGCTCCAGCGGATCGAGGGACCGACCAAAGCTGCGATGACTTCATCGAGATCGGGCGGATCGGGCGCCCGCCGGTCGACGGCTTTGCGGAGCAAGCTCAATCGTTCTGCATTGAGCCGCCGATAGACACGCTCTGCGACCGCTGCCACAAGTTCTTCCTGGGAGCCGAAATGGTAGCTGATGGCGGAAGGGGTCGCATGCGCCTCGATGGCGATCCGCCGGGCGGTCAGATCCTCGAAAGCTTCGGCTTCGCAAAGCAGATGCTCGCAGGCATCCATGAGCCTCATGGCTGTGAGATTGGCGCGGCCGTGCATGAACTCACCCTCGACAACCGCAGTCTAGGCAGATTTTGTGTAGGGCGGATGACAGCAGGCGGCCGACTAGGCCAGGTCCGCGCGGGCCGTTTCCTTGTCGAGCGGCCGGGCGAAAGGCACGGGCCAGCTGTCCCTTTCGTCATCTCCATCCTCGCCGTCCCGGAACTCGTCCATGCGGTGCTTGATGGCCAGCGCATAGATCGTATCCAGAATGTTCCGGTCACGCAGGTGCGGATCGCTCAACCCGAGCAGAGCCGCCCTGACGATCTTCTTGCTCGACGTCTTCGGGCAGCGTTTGGTGACAAATTTAAACAATGCCTCGTCAGTCAGACCTTCCATGGCGCCGTCGACCAGCGCCTCGTAGACCTTTCGCTTTTCTCCCATTGAACTCTCCAGCACCAAATCAGAACGTCTTGTCACGCAACTGTCATCATTCATTTCGAGGGAAATATGGCAAGGGGCGGGAACCAAAGTTGTAATGTATAGCGTTCACTGAAACATATCTGGCCAGTTGAAACTGCGGCGTCGTCTCCCTAGTTTCGCGGCGTTCGAAGCGGGAGGATACGGGTGAGGATAGGTGCAGGAATTCTCCGGGCGATGATTTGTCTCGTCCTGGTGCCGATGAATGTATCGGCGCAGAGCCAATGGCAGCCGGTGGAGCAGATCCAGACCTATCCCGTCACCGGCGATTCCGGCGTCGATCTCTACGCTTCCATCGGACAGCGCGGCCCCAAGGTCGGCAAGGAAGTGCGCGCCATCGCCCACACCAATTTCAAGCTGACCTGGACCCGCGATTACCGGCCGCAGCCTGATGGTGCCTGCACGCTGGTTTCGGCGCGGCCGAAGCTGATCATCACCTACACGTTGCCCAAGCCTGCATCGGCGCTTGCTCCCGACCTGAAGAAGAAATGGGATGTCTTCATCGCCGGCGTCTACAAGCACGAACTGGTCCACGGGGTGATCATCACCGACATGGTGAAGGAGATCGAGCGGGTGAGCGTGGGTCTCAGCGTCGCCAACGACCCGAAATGCACGAAAATCAGGACGGAACTGACGGCCAAGCTCGGCGAGATTTCGAAGGCGCAGCAGAAGCGCAGCAACGATTATGACCGGATGGAGATGAGCGAGGGCGGCAATGTCCACCAGCTCATTCTCCAATTCGTGAACGGCGCCGGTAAATAGGGCGCCGCTCGCATTGCTTCATTCGCAGTTTACCGGATCGCGGCGGCTCACCTATCTCCTGCGCATGACGTTGACGACGAGCACGCCGACGATCGCCATGATGCCGCCGATCGCGCCGATCAGGGTGGGCACTTCGCCGAGCCAGAGGAAACCGATCAGGGTTGCGGTCGGAGGAACGCCGTAAAGGAAATTGGAGGCTCGGGCTGCCGACAGGCGCTTCAGGGCTATTGCCCAGGTGACGTAACCGATCACCGTCGGGAAGAGCACGAGATAGGCGATGCCCCAATTTACCTCGGCAGGGGCGGCGGCGAGCGCCTGCAGGGCCGACGGAACGGTCGGCAGCAGCGGAATGGAGCCGATCAGCATCAGCCAGGCCGTGACGGCCAATGCGGGCATGCGGCCGAGGATCGGCTTCTGCAGCACGCTGGCAATCGCGGAGCAGAGGGCGGCGCCGAGGATGAGGATCGCGTTCGGATCGAGATCGAAGCCATCCTCGCCGGAGGCCGCGATCAGCGCCACGCCGGCAAAGGAGATCGCCGTTCCGACCCAGCCCCAGCGGCCGAACCGCTCGCCGAGCGCGAAAATGGCGATGAGTGCAGTGAAGACCGGCATGGTGTTGATGATGAAGCTCGCCGGACCTGCCGCGACCGTCCGTTCGCCCATGTTGAGGAGAACGGCATAGGCTGCGATGAAGAGCACTGCCGCGACGACGAGGCGGAGGATATCGCCCTTGGCCGGAAGAGCTGGCCGGGCAATTGCGAGATAGAAGACCGCGATCAAGGCGGCCGGAACATATCGTGCCGCGGCAAGCTCGATCGGCGTCAGCGGCCCGAGGCAGATCCGGATGACGACGAATGACGAGGCCCAGAAAACGATGGTTACCAGGATCGCCAGGAAGGCGATCACATCAAATCCCTGTCTTTCATCCGTTCCCGTACTCATGGCGACCGTGCTCATCTCTTTGCCCCTCAAAACTTGAAGTCAGGCAAAACTTGAAGTTAGGATTTAGCGCCTCTCATCCATGCTTGAAAAGCAACGCAATCGATGATCATATGTGCGTATGGTTCACTGCTCGCAGACTTTGCCGCCACTTGATACGCTCGAGACCTTCGCGCGGGCCGCGCGTCTCGGATCGTTTTCGGCAGCGGCGGAAGAGGGCGGCGTCACCCATGGCGCGGTCTCCCGGCAGATATCCCGGCTGGAGCGCTGGATGGGCGTGCGGCTTTTCTCTCGCGAGGCCCGCGGCGTGACGCTGACACCGGAAGGCACGCGGTTTTTCGCCCGCGCGGAGGAAGCGCTGGCCCTGCTCGGAGATACTGACGAGCGGTGGCTGCCACGCCGCAACAAGACGGTCGTCCGGCTTTCGGTGACGCCGTCGGTCGCCTCGCTCTGGTTGTTTTCGCGGCTGCCGAAGCTGGAGGCCAGCGATATCCACTTGGAAGTGATCCTGGAACATCGGCTGGCGGACTTCAGCGAGGGCATCGACCTGGCGATCCGTTGCGGCAAGGGGCCATGGGCCGGCGTGCGCAGCCTGCCGCTCTGGCAGGAGAAACTCGTGCCGATCGCCGCTCCGGCGGTGGCCGAACGTCTCGGCGGCCGCACCGATGCAAAATCACTGCTCGAATTGCCGATCCTGCACGATTCCAATGTCGAGGCCTGGCGGCGCTGGCTTGCCGTCGAGAGTGTCGATTACGTGCCGCGCGGGCAGGACCGGCGGTTCGAGGATTATAACCTGGTGATCGACGCCTGCGCGCATGGCCTCGGGATTGCGCTTGCCCGGCCGCCGCTTGCCGACGCCGCGCTTGCCTCCGGCCGGATCGTCGTCGTGTCCGACAGGACCATCGATCACCACGTCGCCTTCCACCTGATCCGCCCGAACGACGCGATGAAAGCTTCTGCCGCCGAGTTTGCCCGGCGTTTCCTGCAGGAGGCCGGGCTCGACGAAACGGCGATCGCAGCCTTCATCGCGCCCGGACGGGGAAAGGGTTAGCGCCGTCCTATTGGCAATTGCCGCTCCGGCTCTAGTTGCTTCGAAAATTGGACATGAGGAGCGTTCCATGAGCACACAGGCGACGATTGCAAGGATCTGGCGAGGGCGTACACGTACCTCGATTGCCGACGAATACGAGGCCTACCTGCTCGAGGCGGGCGTTCCGCCGCTCGTCAAGACAGCGCTTGCGGTCCAGCTTTTCCGGGAGGACCTCGGCGACGAAACGGAGTTCGTGACGACCTCCTACTGGCCCGACTTCGAGTCCATGGCAGCCTTTACCGGCGGCGACCCGAACAAGGTGCATCATCTCGATCGCGATCCGCATTATCTGGTTGAGCTGCCGGAGCGGGTGGCGATCATGAAAATCCTCATCGATCGGCGCTGAGGCGCATCGGATCGATTGGAAACCGCCGAGTGGATGTACCTTGCGGCAACCTCACTCGCCGCCATTCTCCCTGGCGAAGCGGGCAATATCGGCATGGGTGGCAAACCAGACGCCCTCGTGGCCCTGGATGTGCCTGATCAAATCCTCCAGCACGAAGATGCGCGAGCGGTAACCGGACACATGCGGGTGCATGGTCAAAAGGAACAGCCCGCCTTCGATATAGGCGCGGTCGAACTCCCGCTTGAAGATGTCGAGCACGGAGGTCGGCGGGGTGTAGGGGCGGAGCGCGGTAAACCGGTTCATGTTGAAATAGACGGCGTCATCGCGGATCCATTCGACCGGCAGTTCGACAATGCCGGTCGGCTCGCCGTCCTCGACCAGTTCGTAAGGATCGTCGTCGGCCATCAGCGAGGAATCATAGATCAGCCCGAGTTCACGCTCGATCTTCAGCGTCTCGTGCGAGAAATCCCAGGAGGGCGTGCGCATGCCGACCGGGCGGATGCCGGTGATCTTTTCGAGCGTGTCGGCGGCGCGGAAATGCAGTTCCCGTTCCTTGTCGGCCGGAACCTTGGTGTTCACCTCGTGGATCCAGCCATGCAGGCCGATCTCGTGGCCCTCGGCGATGACCCGCCGCTGTTCATCCGGGTAGAGGAGGGCTGCGACCGCGGGTACGAAGAAGGTCGCCGGGACATCGGCGTTCTTCAGCGTTTCGAGGATGCGCGGCACGCCCATGCGGTTGCCGTATTGCCCCTGGGACAGGCGACCGATCGATTCGCCGCCGTCGCGAAGTTCGTTGGTCTCATGGTCGCTGTCGAACGAAAGGGCGACCGCACAGCGGGCTCCACCCTTCCAGGTTTTCGGCTTCAGCGAGCGGCCGGCGCGCACCTTGTTGACCTTGCCGCGCCAGGTGGCCTCGTCCCATTCCCAGGGTTCCATATCCTGTTCTCCCTTTTTATTCGGCCGCCTCCGGCAGGACCGGCACGGCCGCGAGCAGCCGCTTGGTGTAATCGTGCTGCGGATCGGCATAGATCGTAGAGGCCACGCCTTCCTCGACGATTTTGCCGCGATACATGATCGCGACGCGGTCGCAGAGATGCCGGACAACGGACAGGTCGTGGCTGATGAAGAGCAGCGACAGGTCGAGTTCGGCGCGCAGGCGGATCAACAGGTTGATGATCTGCGCCTGGATCGACACGTCGAGCGAGGCGACCGGCTCGTCGCAGACGACCACATCCGGCTGCATGGCGAGCGCGCGGGCGATCGCGATGCGCTGCCGCTGGCCGCCGGAGAACTGGTGCGGGAAACGGTTGGCAAAGGTCGGATCGAGCCCGACCGCGGCCAGCCATTCCCCGACATAGACGGACGCTTCGGCCCGGGTGACAAGCTTATGGGCGAGCGGGCCTTCGGCGATGATATCGCCGATCCGCATGCGGCCGTTCAGCGAGGCAAACGGATCCTGGAAGATCGTCTGGATGCGAGTGGTGATTTTTCGCGCATTGCGGCCGTCGCTCATGACGGGCTTGCCGTTGAGGCGGATCGTGCCCGAGGTAGGGACCGTAATGCCGGCGGCCATGCGGCCGAGGGTCGATTTGCCGGAACCGGATTCGCCGACGAGGCCGAGCACTTCGCCGCGCTTCAACGTGATCGAGACGCCATCGACCGCCTGCACGACCGGCAGCGGCTGGGAAATGCCGGACTTGATCGCCAGGTTCCGGAACAGGCCGGCCGGCTTTTCGAAGCGCTTCATCGCGTTGTCGATGACCAGATAGGGGCTGCCGAGCGGCGGCAGGTTCAATGTCGCCGACTTGCGCGGCGGCGGGGCCGCATCGGCAATGCCGCTGCCGCGCAGCAGCAATTGGCCGGGCTTGGCGCGTGAGGGTAGCGCGTCGAGCAGCGCCTTGGTGTAGTCGTGCTGCGGGCGGGTGAGCACGCCGAGCGCCGGGCCGATCTCGACGATATTGCCGAACCTCATCACTGCGACGCGGTCGGCGATCGACGAGACGATCGCGAGATCATGGCTGATCCAGATCAGCGCGGTGCCGAGGTCGGCCACCAATTCTTTCATCTCGGCAAGGATTTCCGCCTGGATCGACACGTCGAGCGCCGTCGTCGGTTCGTCGCAGATGATCAGTTTCGGCCGGTGAAGCAGGGCGATGGCGATCGCCACGCGCTGGCGCATGCCGCCGGAAAACTGATGCGGGAAAAAATCCACCTTTCGTTCCGGCTCGCTGATCCGGACCTGGGCGAGCGCCTTGATCGCTCTTTCCCGTGCGTCAGCTCCGCTGATGTTCTCGTGCGCTTCGAGCGCCAGCCTGATCTGTGTGCCGATACTCAGGACCGGGTTCAAGGTCATCATCGGGTCCTGGAAGACCATCGAAATGGTCTTGCCGCGGATGGCGCGCAGTTCGTGGGCGGGCAGGCCGATCAGCTCGCGGCCCTCGAGCCTGATCGAACCCTCGACGATGCGGCCGGGTTCGTCGATCAGGCCGATGATCGAGAAGCCGGTGATCGACTTGCCGGAACCGGATTCTCCGACGAGGCCGAGCACTTCTCCCGGTGCCAGCGAAAACGAGACGCCGTCGACTGCCTTGATCTCGCCGCGTCCGCTCGGGAACCAGGTCTTGAGGTTGGTGACTTCGAGAAGCGGAGCACTCGTCGTTTCAGTCATCGGCGGAGCCTCGGATTGAGCTGGTCGCGGATCTGGTCGCCGACGAGGTTGAGCGAGACGATGAACAGGATCAGCGCCACGCCGGGATAGATCGAGATCCAGTAGCGGCCGGAAAGCAGATACTGGAAGCCGTTGGCGATCAGCATGCCGAGCGAAGGTTCGGTCGGCGGCAGGCCGACGCCCAGGAAGGAGAGGGTGGCTTCCAGCGAAATGGCGCTCGCCACCTGCACCGTCGCGACGACGATCAGCGGCGGCAGCGAGTTCGGCAGGATGTGCTTGACGACGACGCGCCAGGGTGACAGCGGGATCGAGAGCGCGGCCTCGACATAGTCCTTCTGTCTTTCGGCCGATGCCGCGCCATGGGCAGTGCGAGCGAAATAGGCGTACTGCGCAAAGATCAGCGCCATGATCAGCTGATAGCGCCCTTGGCCGAGAAGGGCCGCGATGACGAAAGCGAGCAGGATTGCCGGGAAGGAAAGCTGTAGATCCACGATACGCATGGCAAGGCTCTCGAAACGGCCGCCGATATAGGCGGCCGAGCAGCCGACGACCGCGCCGATGACGAAGGCGATGCCGCCAGCGATCACGCCCATCTGCAGGGAGATGCGAAGCCCGTAGATGATCGCCGACAGGAGGTCGCGGCCTTGCGAGTCCGTGCCGAGCCAATGGGTGTAACCGCCGGTGCCGACATAACCCGGCGCTCGCCGGGCATCGCGCAGCACCAGGCTGGTCAGGTCGTACGGATCCTGAGGGGTGACCAGCGGCGCGACGATCGCGGTTAGGACGATCAGCAGGACGACGATCGCGGCGCCCGTCGCGACCTTGTTGCGGAAGAATTCCTCGAGGAAACGGCCAAGCAGAGTATCGCGCATCAGGCACGGCCCTTTCGCAGGCGCGGATCGAGCAGCGCGTAGGTCAGATCGACGATCAGGTTGATGACGATGAACAGGAAGGCGACGAGCATCAGGTAGGCGACCATGACCGGCCGGTCGAGCGAGGTGATGCTGTCGATGATCAGCTTGCCGAGGCCGGGCCAGGAAAAGATGGTTTCGGTGACGACCGCAAAGGCGAGGGTCGAGCCGAGTTCCAGACCGAAGACGGTGACGAGCGGAATGGAGATCAGGCGAAGCACATGGCGGCTCAGCACCGTGAACTCAGACAGGCCGGCGGCCCGGGCGAATTTCACCGTGTCGCTCAGCATCAGTTCGCGGGTGCCGGCGCGGGCGAGGCGGATCATCAAGGAGAACTTGAAGAGCGCCAGGTTCAGCGCCGGCAGCACGAGATGCGAAAGCCCGTCGCCGGTCAAGAAGCTGAAATCGACGCCGAGCAGGCTGACCGTCTCACCGCGTCCGCCGGCCGGCATACAGCCGCATTGCACGGCAAAAACCATGATCAGCATCAGGCCGAACCAGAAGGTCGGCACCGAGAAACCGAGGATCGAGATCGCCATGATGGCACGGGAAATCAGGCTATGCGGCCGGTAGCCGGCATACATGCCGATCGGGATGCCGACGAGGCTGGCAAATAGAACGGCCGCCAGCGTCAGTTCCAGCGTCGCCGGCAGACGAGTGAGAATGAGTTGGCTGACCGGTATACTGTAGACAAGCGAGCGGCCGAAATCACCTTCGATCAGCCGGCCGAGAAAAGCGAAATATTGCCGCCACAGTGGCTGGTCCAGCCCATACTGGGCGATTACCGCAGCGCGGATGTCCTGCGTCGCATCCGGCGAGATCAGCACGTCGATGGGATTGCCGACGGCATAGACGCCGCAGAAGACGAGTGCCGACATCGCAATGACGACGATGGCCGCCTGCCACAGGCGTTGCAAGACGAAACCTAACATATATTCCCCTGTTCTTGTCCCCAGGCCCGTCTTCTGCGGGTTTCGTAGGGTGAGGCGTCCCGAGGCTGCCTCGCCGTCAGTGCCAGTCGTTTTCGAGAAGATCGCGGGTTTCGGCGACCGCCACATCCCAGATCGCCAGCATGTCCTCGTCGGGGCGCTGGTAGAGGCCGTGATAGTTTCCGTCCCCGAGGAGTTTCCGCTTGCTGCCCGCACCGACCTGGGCAAGGCCGGCGAAATCCACTTTCGGCTTGGCACCCGTCGGCTGACGCTGGTCTTTCGTGCGGGTCCAAGGGAAGTTTTCCATCCAGGAGGCGTGCGAGGCGGCTGGATCGATCTCCTGAACCTTTGCCCAGGTTTTGGGCGCCCGCCACCAGTCATGGAATTTCACAGAGGCATCAGGATGCGCATTCAGCCATTCGGAGATGACGGCGGTTGCCGGCGTGTTGCCGCCGTGGCCGTTGACGATCAGGATGCGGCGGAAGCCGGAACGGTGGATGCTATCCATCAAGTCGCGGATCACGCCGATATAGGTGGAGAGCGTCAACGTCAGCGTGCCGGGAAAGGTCGCAAACGACGAGGCAAGGCCATAAGGCACGACAGGGAAAACCGGGATGCCGAGCGGCTCGGCCGCGTCGAGCGAAATCTTTTCGGCAAGGATCATGTCGGTCGCGAGGCTGAGATAGGCGTGCTGCTCGACGCTGCCGATCGGGAGCACGCAGCGGTCGTCTTCCGCCGCCCGTTCCTCCACCTGCATCCAGTTCATATCCGCGATCTTCATGAAATCTCCATGCGATGCGCGTGCCGCGCAAAAACTAATCACAATCTCGCACAAAAGCACAAAAATTGTGCCTTGACAGGCGCTGGACCGATCAAATGCAAAGTTCCATACGGAACTAAAAAAAGAGATTGACAGCCAAATAAGCTATCGTCAAGTTCCATACGGAACAAAATCCAGGCCCAGATTTTGCAGGAGCTGACGGCATTGCAATTGGAAATCTCATCCTTCGATGCGCTCCTCAGGCAGGGCGGCAAGGCCGCGGCCGGCAGTCATGGCGTCGATGATCTGGTTTCCGTGAAGCTGTGGCAGAACCCCTGCTGGCTTTCGTTCCGCATCAATTTCCTGGCGCTGCAGTTCAACGAGCCGATCTATCGCTGGATCGAAAAAGAGTATGGGCTGGCCCGGCCGGAATTCGTTGTTCTCTATTCGCTCGGCCTTTCGAACGGCCTGACGGCGAGCGCTATCAGCAGCTCCTCGGGTTTCCCGAAGAATACGATGAGCCGGGCGATCCAGAAGCTGATCGACAAGAACATCATCCGGCGCGAGGTCGATGCGGCGGATCTTCGAAGCTTCGTCCTGTTCATCACGGACGAAGGAAAGCGCATCGTCGATCAAGCCATGCAGCCGATGGTGGAGCGCGAAAAGGTCATGCTGTCGGGGCTGACGCCTGCCGAAAAGCTGATGCTCTCCGAGCTGCTGGCGAAAGTCGTCGTGGACTCACCCAACTGGCCCCCAATGATAAATATAGAGGAGAACGAAGAATGACTATTCTCAAGACATTCCGCACAGCGGCTCTCGCCGCCGTACTGCTCGGCAGCGTTTCGGGTGCTGCACTTGCCGCCGACCTGATGATCGGCGTGCGCGCCGGGCCACTATCCGTCGATCCGCATTTCACCGCCGCCGGCACCCACGCCGAAGCGGTCAAGCATATCTACGACTCGCTGGTGAAATCCGGCAACAACCTCGAACTCGAGCCTGGGCTTGCGACCAGCTGGACCGCCATCGACAATACGACCTGGGAGTTCAAGCTCCGCCCGGGCGTCAAATTCCACGACGGCTCCGACTTCACCGCCGAGGATGTGAAGTTTTCGATCGAGCGCATCCCGGCGGTCACCGGCCCGAACCCGACCACCATTTATGTGCGCCGCGTCCGAGGCGTCGAGATCGTCGATCCGTTGACGATCCGCATCAAGACCGATGGTGCCGCGCCGAACCTGCCGAACGACTTCATCCGCCTGTTCGTCGTGTCGCACACCGCTGCCAAGGACTTTTCCGCCAATGCCGACAAGGCTTCGGAGGGTTTCAATTCCGGCAAAGCGGCGATCGGCACCGGTCCCTACAAGTTCGTCTCCTGGACGCCGAAGGAGCAGCTCGTGCTGCAGAAGTTCGACGGCTACTGGGGCGAAAAGGAGCCCTGGGACAAGGTGACCCGCAAGGAAATCCCCAACGACGCGGCCCGCGTTGCGCAGCTGAAAGCCGGCCAGGTCGACCTCATCTCGCGTATCCCGGCTTCCGACGTCCCGACGCTGGAGAAGGATACCAAGCTCACCGTCGTGCGCCAGAACAGTGTCTACCTCTTCAATATCGCCTTCGACTTCCGCGAGAAGCCGCCGCAGGTGAGCGCCAAGGACGGCTCGCCGCTGCCCAAGAACCCCTTCCTCGACCCCAAGGTGCGCGAAGCGTTCGATCTTGCGATCGACCGCGAAACGATCACCGAGATCGCCATGGAGGGCATGGGCACCGTTCAGTCGCAACTCGTGACGCCGAACATCTTCGGCTGGAATCCCAACGTCAAATCCACCAAAGCCGATCCGGCAAAGGCCAAGAAGCTGCTTGCCGAAGCGGGATATCCGAACGGCTTCAAGGTGACCTTCTCCTTCACCAACGACCGCCTGCCGGGCGACAAGGATGTCGGCACGACGATCGCCCAGATGCTGACCGCTGTCGGCATCCAGGCGGAGGCGAACGCGCAGCCGGGTGCCGTCTTCTTCCCGGCCAATACGCGCGGCGACTATTCGATGGCGATGTCCGGCTGGGGCACGCTGACGGGTGAATCGAACTACACGCTGTCGTCGCTTGCCCACAGCAACGACTCGGCGACCAAGCTCGGTGCCTTCAACCTGCGCGGTTATGTCAATAAGACGATGGACAAGCTGATCGAAGACGCCGCCGTCGAGATGGACCCCAAGAAGCGTGAAAAGTTCCTGATGGATGCCAATGCCCTGGTTTCGACCGATCGGCCCTATCTGGCGATCGCCTCGACCGTCTCGGCCTGGGGCATGAAGAAGGGCATCACCATCGTTCCCCGTTCCGACGAGGATACGCTGGCAATGAACATCCGCCCGGCGAAATAAGCCATCCCAACCTGCGATCTACCGGCCGGGCATCTCGCCCGGCCGTTTTTCCGAAAACTTCAAGTTCGGACGGGGAGAAGGACCGATGGGAAAGATTGCGCTGGCGATCCACGGCGGCTGCGGCGTCATGGCAAAGCTCGACCTGAGCGACGAGGAATGGGCGGCCGCCCGGGTCGATCTCGGACGGGCGCTGAAAGCCGGCTGGGAAGTCCTGACGGCAGGCGGTGCGGCGCTCGACGCGGTGCAGGCGGCCGTGGTTGTCATGGAGGATTCTCCGCATTTCAACGCCGGTTACGGCGCGGCGCTCAACACCAACGGCAAACATGAGCTCGACGCTTCGATCATGGACGGGCGCACGCTCGAAGCCGGCGCAGTGACGCTGGTTCGGCGTATCCGCAATCCGATCAAGGCGGCTCGCAAGATCATGGAAAACGGCGATGCAATCCTGCTTGGCGGCGATGCGGCCGACGATTTCGCCCGCGAGGCGGGGCTCGATATGGTCGAGCCGGACTATTTCACCACCGAGCGCCGCGTCAAGGCGCTGGCGGCGATGAAGGCGCATGCCGCTGCGGGCACAGCGGCGAAAGCCAGCGAGTCGGAAAAGCACGGCACGGTCGGTGCGGTGGCGCTCGACAGCGCCGGGCATCTGGCGGCGGCGACCTCGACCGGCGGCTACAACAACAAGCCGGAAGGCCGGATCGGCGACACCCCGATCATCGGCGCCGGAACTTACGCGCGGGACGGCGCCTGCGCCGTTTCCGGCACCGGCAAGGGTGAATATTTCATGCGTTATGCCGTTGGCCATGAAGTGGCTGCCCGCGTCTCCTATCTCGGCGAGAGCGTTGAGAAGGCGGCCGCAAAGGTCATCCAGGAGGACCTGAAGCAGCACGATATCGGCGCGGGGCTGGTGGCGGTCGGCGCCGATGGCTCGATCACCGCGCCTTACAATACCGACGGCATGTTCCGCGGCTGGGTGACGCCGGAGGGCGAATTCCACGTCGCCACCCATGGCGAGGTATTCTCGATCAAACCCTGAACCGGCAGAGCTTCCCGCACGAAAAGCCCGGCGGGATGACCGCCGGACCCCGCGCCCTCCGGAGCCGCTCTTTTATTCGGCGGCTTGCTGCGGCTTCAATACGCCGCGGCGGATCTGGTCTTCTTCGATGGATTCGAAGAGGGCGCGGAAATTGCCTTCACCAAATCCTTCGTCGCCCTTGCGCTGGATGAACTCGAAAAAGATCGGACCGATCACCGTCTTCGAGAAGATCTGCAGCAGGATCTTGGTCGTGCCGCCATCGACCACGCCTTCGCCATCGATCAGGATGCCGTGTTTCTTCATGCGGTCGATCGGTTCGTCGTGGTCGTGCACGCGGGCGCCGGATTTTTCATAATAGGTGTCCGGCGGGCCGGGCATGAACTTGAGCCCGTTTTCGGCGAGCTTGTCGGTCGCTTCGTAGATGCCGTCTGTGCCGACCGCGATGTGCTGGATGCCTTCGCCCTTGTATTTCTTCAGGAATTCCTCGATCTGGCTGGTCTCGTCCTTGGACTCGTTCAGCGGGATGCGGATCTTGCCGCAGGGCGAGGTGATTGCCCGGCTCATCAGGCCGGTGATGCGGCCGTCGATGTTGAAAAAGTGGATCTGCTTGAAATTGAAGAGCTCGCGGTAGAAGTCCCACCACTTGTCCATGTTGCCGCGATAGACATTGTGGGTCAGGTGGTCGAGGTAATAGAAACCGACGCCTTCGGGCCTGGGGTTGCGTGTCTCCAGCCATTCGAATTCGGCCTCATAGGCCGACCCCTTCTCGCCGTAGGTCTCGATGAAATAGAGAAGCGAACCGCCGATGCCGACGATGGCCGGGACGTCGAGCGTCTTGTCCTTGCCTTCATAGGGCGTTGCACCCTTGGCGACTGCGTGGTCGAAGGCATGTTTGGCATCGACCACGCGCCAGGCCATGGCCGGCGCGCAGGGGCCGTGTTCATCGACGAAGCGCATTGCATGGCTGCCCGGCTCGGCATTGACGATGTAATTGATGTCGCCCTGGCGCCAGACGGTGATGTTCTTCGTCCTGTGCTTTGCCACCGGCTCGTAGCCCATGCGGGTGAACAGCTCTTCCAGCTTCTGCGGCTCCGGATGGGCGAATTCGACGAATTCGAAACCGTCGGTCCCTGCCGGGTTATCGGCGGTAATCTCAGAAACCGGTGCGTCGTGCGGGAAAGGACCCATGGCAAACTCCTCCTGTCATTCAATCATCATGATGATGCAGGGGAGGCGCATTGTGCTTGCAATTTTGGCGATGTTCTGGTCGATTTGTGCATGAAATGTGCGGACATGAGGAGTTTCGTGCACGATGGATGCGCTGGACGGATATGACCTGAAGATATTGAGCCATCTACAGACCGACGGACGGCTGACCAATAACGAATTGTCGGAACTCGTCGCGCTTTCGCCGTCGCAATGTTCGCGCCGCCGGGCGCGGCTTGAAGGCGAGGGGTTCATCCAGACCTATCGGGCACATCTCAACCGCCAGAAGCTCGGCCTCGACCTCCTGGTGGTGATCGCCGTGACGCTCGCCACCCATAACCGCGACAATGCCAAGCGCTTCGCGCGCCTCGTCGAGGACCTGCCGGAAGTGCTGGAATGTTTCTCGCTGACCGGCGAGATGGATTATCACCTGAAGGTGGTGACCCGTGATCTCGCGGGCCTCTCCCATTTCGTCAACGACATACTGTTGCCGCACGAGAGCGTGCAGCATGTCAAAACATCGATCGTTCTCAGCGTGTTGAAGGATTTTGGTGGGATTCCGATTCAAAAACCCGCAAGGCTTAAAGATCGTCCGGCTCCGGCGGTTTCCCGTTGCCCGAGTGGCGGATGACCTGCTCGATTGCGGCAAGGCCGGTCGATAAAGCCTCGATGCCGCTCTCGCCGATTTCCGCCTCCAGTTCGGCCTGATAGCGGCGGGCGAGCTCGATCAGCTCCCGGTAGGCCAGCTCTCCGGCCGCGGTCAGTTCCAGATGCTCGACCCGGCGGTCTGCCTCGTCCTGGCTGCGCTTTAGCCAGCGGCGCTGTTCGAGCGCGAAGACGGCGCGGCTGACCTTGGTCTTGTGCATGCTGGAATGACTGCCGACAGCTTTCGAGGTCATGCGGCCCGAACTGCCGAGCGCAGCCAGTGTGCGCCATTCCGGCCGTGTCAGGCCGTATCTCGCCTTGTAATGGGCGGCAAAACGCAGACCCACGAATTCGGCGGCGCGGTTGAGCCTGTAGGGGAGGAACTGTCCGAGTTCGAAACTATCTGTCGGCATGACGTTGATCGGGCGTTGATGGTTACAAAAATAATGGTTACGTTTACAACCATATCGTCATCATGGGAGGAAACAAGCCATGCTGGACAAGATCGATCCGAACGCCACGCAGTTTACCGGGGCGAATGCCGAAACGCTCGCCTATATGTCGGGCTTCGGCAACGATTTCGAAACCGAGAGCCTGCCGGGCGCCCTGCCGCAGGGGCAGAACAGCCCGCAGAAATGCAATTACGGGCTTTATGCGGAACAGCTCTCCGGCTCGCCTTTCACGGCGCCGCGCGGCACCAACGAGCGTTCATGGCTCTATCGTATCCGCCCGAGCGTGCGCCACACCGGCCGGTTCAGGAAGATCGACTATCCGCTGTGGAAGACGGCACCTCACATCGCCGAACATTCGCTGGCGCTCGGCCAGCTCCGCTGGAGCCCGGTGCCGGCGCCGACGGAGAAGCTGAACTTCCTCGAAGGCATCCGCACGATGACGACGGCGGGCGATGCGCTCTCCCAGTCAGGCATGGCGGCGCATGTCTATGTTTTTAACACCGACATGGTGGACGACTATTTCTTCAATGCCGACGGCGAGATGATGATCGTGCCGGAGACGGGCTCGATCCGCGTCTTCACCGAACTCGGCAAGATGGACCTGGAGCCTTCGGAGATCTGCATCATCCCGCGTGGCACGATGTTCAAGGTGACCCGGCTCGGCGAGGAAAAAGTCTGGCGCGGGTATATCTGCGAGAATTACGGCGCCAAGTTCACGCTGCCGGATCGCGGGCCGATCGGCGCCAACTGCCTTGCCAATCCGCGCGATTTCAAGACGCCGGTGGCGGCCTATGAGGACAAGGAGACGCCCTGCCGCGTGCAGGTGAAATGGTGCGGTTCCTTCCATCTGACCGAGATCGGCCATTCGCCGCTCGACGTGGTCGCCTGGCACGGCAATTACGCACCGTACAAATACGACCTGCGCACCTTCTCGCCGGTCGGCGCCATCCTCTTCGACCATCCGGATCCGTCGATCTTCACGGTTCTGACCGCTCCCTCGGGAGAGGAGGGAACCGCCAATGTCGATTTCGTGATTTTTCCGCCGCGCTGGCTGGTGGCCGAGCACACGTTCCGGCCGCCCTGGTACCATCGCAACATCATGAGCGAGTTCATGGGCCTGATCTGCGGTCGCTACGATGCCAAGGAGGAGGGTTTCGTGCCGGGTGGCATGAGCCTGCACAACATGATGCTGCCGCACGGGCCGGATTTCACCGGTTTCGAGAAGGCCTCGAATGGTGAGCTGAAACCCGTCAAGCTCGACAACACCATGGCCTTCATGTTCGAGACCCGTTTCCCGCAGCAGCTCACCAAATTCGCGGCCGAACTGGAGACGCTGCAGGACAATTACGTGGATTGCTGGTCAGGCCTCGAGCGAAAGTTCGACGGTACGCCGGGGATCAAGTAAGGCGGCGCGACATAACGGTTGCCTTCTTGCGCGATCTCCACACATTCTGGGAGCAATACCAACGATAAAACGGGAAACACTCATTCATGAAGCTCGCGACACTGAAGGACTCCACCCGCGACGGCCGCCTGGTCGTCGTCTCGAAAGACCTCACCCAGTGCTCGGAGGTCGGTCATATCGCCCGCACCCTCCAGGCCGCGCTCGACGACTGGGCCTATGTCGGTCCGCGGCTTGAACGGGTCGCGGAGGGTATCGAGACCGGTTCGCAGCCGACCATCCGTTTTCATGAACATGATGCGGCATCGCCGCTGCCGCGTGCCTACCAGTGGGCGGACGGATCGGCTTACGTCAACCACGTCGAGCTGGTGCGCCGGGCGCGCAATGCGGACATGCCGGAGAGCTTCTGGACCGATCCGCTGATCTACCAGGGCGGGTCCGACAGTTTCCTCGGGCCTCGCGATCCGATCCTGCTCGAAAATGAAGCCTGGGGCGCTGATATGGAGGGCGAGGTCGCGGTGATCCTCGGCGACGTGCCCATGGGCGCGTCCGTGGATGAGGCGCGGGAGGCGATCCGTCTCGTGCTTCTCGTCAACGACGTATCTCTGCGCGGGCTGATCCCATCCGAACTCGCCAAGGGTTTCGGCTTCTTCCAGTCGAAACCGTCCTCCGCTTTTTCTCCGGTCGCGGTCACGCCCGATGAGCTTGGTTCGGCCTGGGACGGCGGCAAGCTTTCCCTGCCGCTCAAAGTCGATCTGAACGGCAAGCCTTTCGGCCGGGCCAATGCCGGCGTCGACATGACCTTCGATTTCCCGCAGTTGATCGCCCATGCGGCGAAGACGCGGCCGCTGATCGCCGGCACGATCATCGGTTCGGGCACGGTCTCCAACAAGCTCGACGGAGGTCCCGGCAAGCCGGTTGCCGATGGCGGAGCCGGTTATTCCTGCATCGCCGAAATCCGCACCATCGAGACGATCAACTTCGGCGTTCCGAAGACGCCTTTCCTGCATTTCGGAGATACGGTGCGGATCGAGATGAAGGACGACAAGGGGCATTCGATCTTCGGTGCGATCGAACAGACCGTGACGAGATACGAGAAGGCAGGATGAGCGATACGGTCCTCTACGATTACTGGCGGTCCTCGGCGAGCTATCGGCTGAGGATCGCCCTCAACATGGCGGCCGAAACATTCCGCACGGTTCCGGTCGATATCCTCGCCAAGGAGCACAGGTCGCAGGAACATCTCGCCCGCAACCCGCAGGGGCTGGTGCCGGTGCTGGAAATCGACGGCCACAGTTTTACCCAGTCGCTGGCGGTGATCGAATATCTCGACGAGACGCGCGGCGGCGCCTTCCTGCCGGGCGATTCCGTCGGGCGGCAGCGGGTGAGGGCGCTTTCCTATGTCATCGCCATGGAAATCCATCCGGTCTGCAACACGCACGTTGTCGGCCATGTCTTATCGCTGACCGGCGGTGGCGACGACGCCCGGCCGGCCTGGATGCAGAAGTTCATCGGGGAAGGGCTTGCTGCCTTCGAGATACTGCTTAATTCCCCTTCGACCGGCACATTCTGTCACGGCGACCGGCCTGGGATGGCGGATATCTGCCTCGTGCCGCAGGTCTACAACGCGCGCCGATGGAGCGTCGATCTTTCGGCCTGCCCGAAACTTGTCGACATCGCCGACCGCTGCGCCGAACTGAAACCGTTCGCCAACGCCCATCCCGACAAGGCTGCTCGCTAAGTCTTCAGGTAGCTGATCACCGCGTCGGCGATCATGCCCTTGTGACGCTCCATGGTCGCCGGTTCTGAAAGGTCGCGGCGGAAGATCGTTCCGAACGTATAACGGTTGGAGACGCGGAAGAAGCAGAAGGCACTGATCAGCATGTGAATGTCGATCGGGTCGGCTTTCCGGGCAAATACACCGGCCGCGACGCCGCGATCAAGGATCGCCGCAATGGTCTCGATGACCGAGACGTTCAGGTCGCGGATCGCCTCGGACCGCAGCATATGTGCGGCGTGGTGGATGTTCTCGATGCTGACTAGCCGGACGAATTCCGGATTGGCCTCGTCATGTTCGAAGGTTGTCGAGATCAGCACCCGCAGCGCCTGTTCCGGGGGCAGGTTGGAAAGCTGAAGATC
Organism: Neorhizobium sp. T6_25; assembly: GCF_002968555.1. Classification (NCBI taxonomy): domain Bacteria; kingdom Pseudomonadati; phylum Pseudomonadota; class Alphaproteobacteria; order Hyphomicrobiales; family Rhizobiaceae; genus Neorhizobium; species Neorhizobium sp. T6_25. The sequence continues at coordinate 76,078 of NZ_PVBL01000008.1, read as the reverse complement.
CTCTTCCAGCGTGCGGATCTTGCGGTAGGCCCGCTCGAGAACGGCGAGATAGAGCCCCTCTTTGCTGCCGAAATAATAATAGATCATCCGTTTCGAGGTGCGGGTCTTCTCCGCGATCGCATCGACGCGGCCGCCGGCAAGGCCATGGGTCGTGAATTCCTCCGTCGCCACATCCAGGATGTCTTCCTGGGTGCGCTGCGGATCGTTTTTCCTGCCGTTTTCGCGTTTCGCCGCCATCCCCGAATCCGCCTTCACCGTTTTGTCCGCCATGCTCACAGAAACAGGCCTTGTGGACAACTGATTGTCCACATCGAATTTTCGCATTTGTTCCAAAGTCATAACGGGCCTGTGTGAGGCTTTCAATAGATGGCGCTTGACATACGCACTAGTTCGTACATTTTATCCGGATTGCCGGTCGATCCCTGAGGAGGCGGTCCCGGCGGAGGTTATCTTGTCAAAGGACCGAGTGGGCAGCCGCATCAGCGGTGGCCCTTGTCGACATCCGGTGACGGAAGCCTTGGGAGGACCGGAAGTGACACGAATAATCGATTTCTATTTCTTCGCGCTGAAGGTCGTCATCGCCCTGCTTCTGGCAGGCATGGTGGTGCTTGTCTTCGGCAATGTCGTGCTGCGTTATGCCTTCAACCAGGGGATCACCGTTTCGGAAGAGCTGTCGCGGGTCTTCTTCATCTGGCTGACGTTTCTCGGTGGCGTCGTTGCGATGCGCGAACACGGCCACCTCGGTGTCGATTCGCTCCTGAAGCGGTTGCCGCCGACAAGTGCCAGGATCGCCGTGCTGATGGGACAGGGGCTGATGCTCGTCGCCACCTGGCTGTTGATCAGCGGAAGTTGGACGCAGACATTGATCAATCTGCCCGCCACCATGCCGGCAACCGGCATTTCGATGGGCTGGTTCTACGGCGCCGGCCTCGCCTTCGGGGTTCCGACCTTCCTCATCATCCTCTGGGACGCCTTCCAGGTTGCCACCGGCCGCATCGATATCGCAACTGCCCAACTGGTGCGCGATAGCGAGGAGGAAGTGGCTCTCGACCATCATCCGGAAGCCGCGGTTGCCGCCGGCGTCACCAAGGCCTGAGGAGAGACCGATGACGCTCACTATTTTCCTCGGCGCCCTTCTCGGCCCCATGGCACTCGGCGTGCCGATCGCGTTTGCGCTCATCCTCAGTGGCGTGGCGCTGATGATGTACATGGACATCTTCGACGCCCAGATCGTCGCACAGAATGTGCTGAACGGCGCCGACAGCTTTCCGCTGATGGCCGTTCCCTTCTTCCTGCTTGCCGGCGAGGTGATGAATACCGGCGGCCTGTCGAAGCGTATCGTCAATCTCGCCATGGCGCTGGTCGGCCACGTGCGCGGTGGTCTCGGCTTCGTGGCGATCTTCGCCGCCTGCGTGTTGTCGAGCCTTTCGGGTTCGGCGGTGGCGGATGCCGCCGCGCTCGGCGCGCTTCTTTATCCGATGATGATCAAATCGGGCCATGATCCGGCGCGGACCGGCGGACTGCTGGCATCGGCTTCGGTCATCGGGCCGATCATCCCGCCTTCGATCGGCTTCATCCTCTATGGCGTCATCGGCGGCGTCTCGATCACCAAGCTCTTCCTCGCCGGCATCGTTCCCGGCCTGCTGATCGCGCTGGCGCTCTGCATCACCTGGCTGATCGTCGCCCGCAAGGAGCAGTTCGAACTGCCTCCGAGACAGAGCCGCGAGGTGCGCGTCAAGGCGCTCGTCGACAGCATCTGGGCGCTGATGCTGCCGGTGATCATCATCGTCGGACTGAAGTTCGGCGTGTTCACGCCGACCGAAGCCGGCGTCGTCGCCGCCGTCTATTCCCTGTTCGTCTCGATGGTCGTTTATCGCGAGCTTGCGCCGTCCGAACTCTTCAACGTCTTCGTGGCGGCGGCGAAGATCACCGCTGTCGTGATGTTCCTGGTCGCCTGTGCCGCGGTTTCGGCCTGGCTGATCACGGTTGCGGACGTACCCGGCGATCTCGTCGCGCTGCTGGAGCCGCTGATGGACAACCAGACGCTGCTGCTGCTCGCGATCATGGTGCTGATCGTCCTGGTCGGTACCGCGATGGACATGACGCCGACCATTCTGGTGATGACGCCGGTGCTTATGCCGATCATCAAGCAGGCGGGCATCGATCCGGTCTATTTCGGCGTGCTTTTTATCATCAACAACTCGATCGGCCTGATCACGCCGCCGGTGGGCACTGTGCTCAACGTCATCTGCGGGGTCTCCAAGCTGTCCATGGAAGACCTGATGAAGGGCGTGATGCCCTTCCTGATCGCCGAACTGATCGTTCTCTTCCTTCTCGTCCTCTTCCCGCAACTGGTGACCGTGCCGGTCGCCTGGTTCGGGCGCTGAGCCGGGAAGCTTCTGCCAACTGCATATCAACCGGCCGTGGGGGACCCCGGCCATCAATGGGAGGAAAGCATGTTCAACACGATGATGAAACTGGCGCTCGGGATCGCCTTGCCGGTGATGCTGTTTGCCGGCACGGCGTCCGCCGAAGTCCGCGCGCATACGCTGAAGTTTGCAGCCGCCAACAACAAGGGCCATCCGCAGGTCACCGGCATGGAAAAATTCGCCGAGATCGTCAAGGCGAAGAGCGGCGGCAAGATCGAGGTCAAGCTGTTTCCGGGCGGCGTGCTCGGCGGCGACGTGCAGACCGTCTCCGCGCTGCAGGGCGGCGTGGTCGAGATGCTGGTGCTGAATGCCGGCATCCTGTCGAGCAACGTCAAGGCGTTCGGCGCCGTCGACCTGCCGTTCCTGTTCAACAGCGGGGAAGAAGCGGACAAGGTCATGGACGGCGCCTTCGGCAAGAGCCTTTCCGAAAAGCTGCCGGCGACCGGCCTCGTCGGTCTCGCCTATTGGGAACTCGGCTTCCGCAACCTCACCAACAATCGCCGCGCGGTCACCAAGCTCGAAGACATCAAGGGCCTGAAGATCCGCACGCTGCAGTCGCCGATCCCGATCGAGCTGTTCAACAGCCTCGGCGCCAACGCGGTGCCGCTCCCTTATACGGAACTCTACACCGCGCTTGAAACCGGAACGGTCGACGGCCAGGAAAATCCGTTTGCCAACATCATCAACGCCAAGTTCTACGAAGTGCAGAAGTACCTGACGGTCACCCGTCACCAGTACAATCCGCAGATCGTGCTGGTCAGCAAGAAGTTCTGGGACGGCCTCAACGACGAGGAGAAGGGCATTCTCCAGTCGGCCGCGACCGAAGCCCGTGATTTCCAGCGCAAGGTTTCCCGCGAAGCGGACGCCAAGGCGCTCGACGAGATCAAGAAGACCGGCATGCAGGTCACCGAACTCAACGCCGCTGAAACCCAGAAGATCCGCGATGCCGTGAAGCCGCTGATCGAGAAGTTCAGCGCCGATGTGGGTGCCGATACCGTTTCGCTGCTCTTCAAGGAACTGGACGCCGTCCGCAAGAAGTAACATCCGCGCCGGCCCGTCTTCCGGCGGGCCGGCTCTTCCACCGAAACGAGGCGCGATACCCATGGCCGAGACATTGCTGAAACCCTTGAAGGCCGGGCTGATCGGCGCCGGCATCCAGGCCTCGCTGACGCCGGCCATGCATATGAAGGAAGGCGCAGCCCAAGGCTTCCGCTACGAATATGAGCTGATCGATCTCAGTCTGCTCGGCCTGACGCCCAGCAGCCTGCCGGATCTCCTGGACGATGCGGAAGCACGCGGCCTGATTGGCCTCAACATCACCCACCCCTGCAAGCAGCTGGTCATTCCCTATCTCGACGACCTCTCCGACGAGGCGAGGGCGCTCGGCGCCGTCAACACGGTGGTGCTCAAGGACGGCAAGCGTTTTGGCCACAATACCGACTGGTGGGGTTTCGCCGAAAGTTTCCGGCGCGGTCTGCCGAGCGCCGATCTGAGCGCAGCGGTTCAGATCGGCGCCGGTGGCGCAGGGGTCGCGACGGCCTACGCGATCCTGTCCCTCGGTCTCAAGGCACTCACGGTATTCGATCGCGAGCCTGATCGGGCCGAGCAGCTTGCTCAAACGATGTCGACACTCTTTCCGGACGCCTCGATCCAGGCATCATCAGATATCGTTTCGGCGATGCAGGAGGTCTCGGGCATCATCCATGCAACGCCGACCGGCATGGCAAAATATCCGGGCCTGCCGCTGCCGCCGGGACTTCTCCAGCCGCATCACTGGGTCGCGGAGATCGTCTATTTCCCGCTCGAGACCGAGCTGCTGAGCGTTGCCAGGCAACGCGGCTGCCGGGTGCTGAACGGCGGCGGCATGGCCGTCTTCCAGGCCGTCGGCGCCTTTCAGCTTTTCACCGGCCGGGAGCCGGATGCCGCCCGCATGCTCCAGCATTTCGAGGCACTGACAGTCTGACGGAAAATCTTCCGGCCCTGCTCGTCACATAGTGCCCATCTGGGGCGCCTGCGATTTTTGCCGGTCATCTCGGCAGTGGGTCTGGCGATCCTGGCTTGGCCGACTATAGTGGCCGGGCCGCACTTCTGCGGCATCATCCCCGCCGAAGAACGCCCAGGGTTATTGCCATGACGCTTGCCATTTCCGCCAAAGACATCGACGACAAGGCTCTTATCGACGAGTTGAAGCAGTGGGTCGAGATCGAGACTCCGACGCCGAACGCCGCGGCTGTCAATGTATTGGCGGATCGGGTCGAGGCGATCGGCAAGGCGGCCGGTCTGGAGACGGAGCGAGTACCGGGCACGCTCGGTTTCGGCGATATCCTGGCGATCCGCTCGCCGCGCCCGGCCGGCAGCAACGAAAAGACCGTTTTGATTTTGGCGCATCTCGATACCGTGCACGCGGTCGGCGTGATCGACAACCAGCTGCCGCTGCGTCAGGAGGGGGACAAACTCTATGGCCCCGGCATCTACGACATGAAGTCCGGCGCGCTGATGGCGCTCGAGGCGATGAAGCTCGCAGTCAGGCACGGCAGCAGGATGCCGATCGACCTGATTTTCGTGCCCGACGAGGAGATGGGAAGCCTGTCGTCGCGCGCTTTCATGGAAGAGGCGGCTAAGAATGCAGGTTATGCACTGGTGGTGGAACCTGCCCGCGACGGCGGCAAGATCGTTGTCGCCCGCAAAGGGGTCGCAATGTACGATGTCACCGTGCGGGGGCATGCCTCGCATGCCGGTACAAGGCCGCAGGATGGCCGCAGTGCCATTCGCGCCGCCGCCCGGCTGGTTCTGGAGCTTGAGGCGCTCAACGACACCGAGCGCGGCGTTACCGTCACGGTCGGGACGATCCAGGGCGGGACGGGCCGCAATACCGTGCCGGCGGAATGCCGCCTGCAGGTTGACGTTCGTGTTCCCGACGATGTGATCGCCAGGGAGATCACCGGCAAGATCGAGGCGATGAAGCCTGTCGATCCGGATATCACCTTCGAAATCGACGGCCAGATGAACCGTCCGCCCTTCGCGCAGTCGGATGAAGGCAGGCGTCTTTTCGACGTGGCGGCAGAGATCGCCGACGGTCTCGGCATCGCGCTGGAAGGAATGACGACGGGCGGCGGCTCGGACGGCAATTTCACGGCAGCGCTCGGCGTGCCGACGCTCGACGGGCTCGGTGCAGACGGTGCCGGCGCCCATACGTTCAACGAGCATATCTTCGTCAGCAGCGTTGCGCCGCGCACCGCCCTGCTCGCCAACCTGATGATCTCGCTGGAAGCGAGATAACCTGTCTCAGGCCGGCAGGGTCACTTCGAACGAGTTGGCGATGCGGATCTTGCCGACCTCGATGACGTGCCGCATGGCGGAGATCGCCCTGTCAGGATCACGCGAGGCGACCGCATGGGCGATCCTCAGGTGGTTGGTGGCGACCTCGTCTATCTTTTCCGGCGAGGCGGCCGGCGAGGAGAGCTGGAACGAAATGGCAAGCGCCGCCTCGATCAGCGCGCTCGCCGAGCGCATGAACGGATTGCCCGACATGCGAGCGATGGCGAGGTGGAATTCAAGGTCCACCTTGGCGATGGTTTCCGGCGTATGGGAGAGATCGTCGAATCTCGCGGCAATCGCGTAGAGCGCGACGATATCGTCGCTGGAGGCGCGTAGGGATGCTGCCGCGGCCGCGGCCGGTTCCAGCGCCATGCGCATCTCGGCAAGGTGTTCGATGAATTCGAAATCGAGCCCGGATTCGAACCTCCAACCCAAGACGTCAGAATCGAAGAAGTTCCAGCTCGCCTTGTCGAGCACGCGGGTGCCGACCTTGGCCTTGGCTTCGACCAGCCTTTTGGCGGCGAGCGTCTTCATGGATTCCCGCAACACCGTGCGGGACACGCCGAAACGGGCCGAAAGCTCGGTGTCGCCGGGCAGCAGGGAGCCTTCCGGGATCTTGCCGGAAACGATCCCCCGGCCGAGCTCCGCCACCACATGCGCGTGGTTGCTGCGGCGCTTTCGCCCACTGATCGTCGTTTCCAGAAGTCCCACTCAGATCTCCTTCAGCCGGCCCTCGGCCAGTCGCCGGTTTGAATACCAGATGATTCCGCGCTGCAATACAATGAAGACGAAGAGCAGGATGCCAATGACGATTTTCGTCCACCACGACGACAGCGTGCCGTCGAAGACGATGTAGGTCTGGATCAAGCCCTGGATCAAAATACCGATGAATGTTCCCGCGACCAGGCCAACGCCGCCGGTCAGCAGCGTGCCGCCGATGACGACGGCCGCGATCGCATCGAGTTCGACGCCGACCGTCGCCAGCGAATAACCGGACGAGGTATAGAGGGTGTAGGCAATGCCAGCGAGGCCCGAGAGGAAGCCGGACAGCGCATAGATGCCGACCGTCGTGGAGCCGACGGGGACACCCATCAGCTCGGCCGACTGCTCGCTACCGCCGATCGCATAGACATTGGCGCCAAAGCGGGTGCGAGCCGCGACGAAGGCGCCGACGACGAACACCAGCAGCATCAGCATGGCAAGCGTGGTCAGACGGCCGCCGCCCGGGAAGCGGAAGTAGAAGCCTTGGATCGTGTCGATCATCTCGTGGCTGATCGGCACGGATTCCGTCGAGATCAGGTAGGCAGCACCGCGGGCCAAAAACATGCCGGCGAGCGTCACCACGAAGGGCGGAATGCCGAGATAACGGATCATCGCTCCCATCAGGCTGCCGAAAAGGGTCGAGATGACCAGGACGGCCGCAAAGGCGATCAGCGGATGAACGCCGAGGGAGCCGACCAGGACAGCGACGAAAACGCTGGTAAAGGCGATCACCGAGCCGATCGACAGATCGATGCCGCCCGACAGGATGACGAAGGTCATGCCGACCGCGGCAATACCGAGAAAGGCGTTGTCGGTCAGAAGGTTGCCGATGACGCGCATCGACAGCATGTTCGGAAACTGCAGCACGCAGAGGGCATAGGCGATGACGAAGATGCCGAGCGTGGTGACGAAGGGCAGGTTGCGGGTATGGATCATCGAACCGTTCCTTCCGCCTTATGGGATGTCTCGCGGGATACCGTCTCGCCCTTGCGCCGCGAGGCCTTGACGAAGCCGAACAGCGCCATGATCGCCGGCGACTGCAGGGTCAGGACGACGATGATGATGCCGGCCTTGATGATCAGGTTGAATTCCGGCGGAAAACCCGAAACGAGGATGCCCGTGTTGATCGACTGGATGATCAGCGCGCCGATCAGTGATGCGGTGATGGAAAACCGTCCGCCGTTCAGCGAGGTGCCGCCGATGACGACGGCGAGGATGGCGTCGAGCTCCAGCCAGAGACCGGCATTGTTTGCATCGGCGCCGCGGATATCGGCAGTGACGATCAGGCCGGCGATGGCGGCGCAGATGCCGGAGATCGCATAGACGAAGAACAGCAGGAAACGGGCGCGCACGCCGGCAAGGGTCGCGGCGCGGCGGTTGATGCCGGTTGCCTCGATCAGGAACCCGAGTGCGGAGCGGCGCACCAGCAGGCCGATGATCAGTGCCGCGCAGATCCAGATGAGGATCGGGATCGGCATGCCGCCGAGCGAACCGGAGCCGAGCGCCGCGAAGCTGTCGTTGTTGAAGGTGAGGATGACGCCCTCGGTGATCAGCTGGGCGATGCCGCGGCCGGCCACCATCAGGATCAGCGTGGCGATGATCGGCTGGATATCGAGGAGGGCGACCAGAATGCCGTTCCACAGGCCGCAGAGGAGGCCGACGCCGAGCGAGATCAGGATCACGACCGGCAGCGGATAATCGTGTGCGATCAGCGTCGCGGCCACCGCGCCGCAGATGGCGATCACGGCGCCGATCGAGAGATCGATGCCGCGGGTGGCGATGACCAGCGTCATACCGATCGTCAGCAGCGCGACGGGGGCGGCGCGCACCAGGATGTCGATCAGGCTGCCGTAGAGGCGGCCGTTCTGGAAGGAGACGTTGAGGAAGCCCGGCGCAACCGCCGTGATCAGAGCGAGGATGACCGCAAGCGCGATGATCTGAGGTGCCAGTCGTTTCAGCCGGCGGGTGAGGCGGTTGGTCATGCGGCCTCCGTGCGGGCAGGAGCGGCGATCGCCTGGATGATGTTGTCCGCTGTCACCTGGTCGCCCTTGAGCTCGGCAATATGCTTGCGGTCGGAAAGCACGATGACGCGGTGGGCGATGGCAGTCAGTTCCTCCAGTTCCGAGGAGATAACGACCAGCGACATGCCGTCGGCGCAGAGTTTTTCGATCATTTTCAGGATTTCCGCATGCGCGCCGATATCGATGCCGCGCGTCGGTTCGTCGAGGATCAGCAGACGAGGCCCGGTTGCCAGCCAGCGGGCGAGGATCGCCTTCTGCTGGTTGCCGCCGGAGAGGAATTTCATCTGCCTGTTGGCATCGGCCGGCCGGATATCCAGCGACTTGATGAAACTTTCGGCAAGGGCTGCCTTTTCCCGCGAGGAGATCGGTTTTGCCCAGCCCTGGCGGGCCTGCACCGCAAGCGCGATATTATCCGCGACGGAAAAATCGCCGATAATTCCATCCGTCTTGCGCTCTTCGGGACAGAAGCCGAAGCCGCTGGCAATCGCCGCTTCCGGAGATGAGAGGGTGATCTGCCGGTTGTCGACGGTCGCCATGCCGCTGTCGGCGCGGTCGATGCCGAAGAGCAGGAAGGCGGTCTCGGTGCGGCCGGAACCGAGCAGGCCCGCAACGCCAACCACTTCGCCGGGCCGGATGTCCAGATCGAAAGGTGCAACGCTGCCGCGCTTGCCGTAACCCGAGAAGCGGATCGGCGCTTCGGCGGTCGAGGCGATGGTTTCTTCCTGCGCCTGATGCTCGCGGGTAATATGCTGCAGCTCGCGGCCGAGCATCATCGAGATCAGCTCCAGCCGCGGCAGTTCGGCGAGCTTGCGGGTGCCGACGAGCCGGCCGTTGCGCAAAACCGTGACACGGTCGGCGACCGCATAAACCTGGTTGAGGAAATGGGTGATGATGATGATGCCGAGGCCTTCCTCGCGCAGCCGGCGCAGGACGACAAACAACATCTCCACCTCGTGGGCGTCGAGGCTGGCGGTCGGCTCGTCGAGCACCAAGACCTTGCCGGACAGATCGACGGCGCGGGCGATGGCGACAAGCTGGCGGACGGCAACGGAATAGGACGAGAGCAGGGCGTCGACATCGATATCGAGGCCGTAGCGTTCGAGAAGCGCCTTCGAGCGGCGGCGCATTTCGCGGCGGTCGATCAGGCCGAAACGGCGCGGCTGGCGGCCGAGGAAGAGGTTTTCAGCGACCGTCAGGTTTTCGAGGAGATTGACCTCCTGGTAGACGGTGCCGATGCCGAGGCCTTGCGCCTCCGCGACGCTGGCCGGCGTCACCTCCGCGCCGTCGAGGCGCATGGTGCCGTGATCGCGGCTGTAGACCCCGGTCAGGATCTTGATCAGAGTCGATTTACCGGCGCCGTTTTCGCCGAGCAGCGCATGGATTTCGCCGCGCTCGAGCGTGAAATCGACGGCGTCGAGCGCCGTGATGCCGAGGAAGGCCTTGCCGATGCCCCGGGCTTCCAAAAGTGAGTTTGTATCCGACATGCCTAAAGTCCCGCGTCTATCGAAGAACCGGAACGGCGAGGTGCACCGCTCCGGTTGCTGAGTTGCCCGGCTCTAAGGGGTATGAGGTGGAGCCGGGCGGCGGGAGGTCAGTAACCGAGGCCCTTCTTGGCTTCGTAGACCTTCATCGGGTCATCCTTGGCGGTATAGAGCTTCGATTCCGTCTGGATCCACTTCGGCGGGGCCTTCTTGTCCTTCAGATAGGCGTTGAGGGCATCGAAGGCGGGGCCGGCCATATTCGGCGTCAGCTCGACCGTCGCATTGGCTTCGCCCTTGGCCATCGCCTGGAAGATATCCGGCACGGCATCGATCGAGACGACCTTGATGTCGGTACCGGGCTTCAGGCCGGCTTCCTTGATCGCCTGGATGGCGCCGACGGCCATGTCGTCGTTATGGGCATAGACCGCGCAGATATCCTTGCCGCCGCCTTCAGCCTTGATGAAGCTTTCCATGACTTCCTTGCCCTTGGTGCGGGTGAAGTCGCCGGTCTGCGAGCGGGCAATCTTGATGTTGGAATGGCCGGTGATCGCCTGTTCGAAACCCTTCTTGCGGTTAATGGCCGGCGAAGAACCGGTCGTGCCCTGAAGTTCCACGACCTTGCAGGTCTTGGAGCCGATTTCCTTGACCAGCCAGTCGCCGGCGACCTTGCCTTCGAACACCTGGTCGGAGGTGACGGCCGTCAGGTAGAGGTCCTTCGGTGCGTCGATGTCGCGGTCAAGCAGGATGACCGGGATTTTCTCTTCCTTGGCTTCCTTGAGAACCGCATCCCAGCCGGTGGCGACCACCGGTGCGATGAAGATCGCGTCGACCTTTTGGGCGATGAAGCCACGGATCGCCTTGATCTGGTTTTCCTGCTTCTGCTGCGCGTCGGCGAATTTCAGGGTAACGCCGCGTTTTTCGGCTTCCTGCTTGGTGACCGTGGTTTCGGCGGCGCGCCAGCCGGATTCGGATCCGATCTGCGAGAAACCGACTGTAAGGGACGCGGCGGAAACGCCGGATGCCAACGATAGGGTAAGAGCGGCTACAGCTGCCGCGAGAGCTCTTTTCATCCTAAATCCTCCCAGAGATGATAAAGCGAACTGACGGCTCAAGGATTGGCATATAATATTACTTTTTCAAGCGCTATTTTTGAAGAAATTGCGAAAAAGGCGGTATCCTGCCACTTTCGAGGGCAACAATCGATTGAATCCTAGGGATAAATGGCATTCTTAAAAAGATCTGGATTGCCGGAAGCGGTTTTCCTCCTCCTTGACAAGCCCGATGCCAATCCAATAGTCGTATTAATGACTACATCGGGCCTGATGGTTCTGATGGGAGGAGTGGCGTGGCGGCAGGAGACGCCATGTTGGTATTGGAAGCATTTGGGTGATTAAATCGATGTTGCGGGTTCTTCAGGTCTTGGATGGCGCTGGTGCGTCTATTGTTGTCGCGTGGGATGGCGAAGGTGCTGCCCGTGCGGTGAACGGCGTTTCGTCTACCTATGATCTCGCCTGCCAGGCGATTGCCGCCGGCCAGACATTGGCTCAGCGGATCGAAGCGGCCGGTCTCGGCGATGTCGTCGACCTCGAAAAGGCCGCGGGCGAGGGGCGCCTTGGCCTGCCGATCACCCATCCGGACCCGGCGCATTTCATCGTCGCCGGCACCGGTTTGACGCATCTCGGCTCGGCAGACGGTCGCGACAAGATGCACAAGGCGGCACAGGCGACGGAAAAGCCGACCGATTCGATGCGCATGTTCCTGATGGGCGTCGAAGGCGGCAAGCCGAGACCCGGCGAGGCCGGCGTGCAGCCGGAATGGTTCTACAAGGGCAACGGCTCGCAGCTTCGCGCCACCGGCAGCGATCTGGTATCGCCGGCCTTCGCGCTCGATGGCGGCGAGGAGCCGGAACTGGCGGGCATCTATCTCATCGGTCCGGACGGCACGCCCTTCCGGCTGGGTTTCTGTCTCGCCAACGAATTTTCCGACCATGTGACCGAGAAGGGCAACTATCTCTGGCTCGCCCATTCCAAGCTGCGCCAGGCGGCCCTCGGCGCTGAACTTCTGGTCGGCGACCTGCCGGATCACGTGGAAGGCACATCACGTGTGCGGCGCGGCGACGAGGTGATCTTCGAAAAGCCGTTCCTCTCGGGCGAGGCGAACATGTCGCACACGATCGCCAACCTCGAACACCATAATTTCAAATACGATATCTTCCGCCAGCCGGGCGATCTGCATGTCCATTTCTTCGGAACGGCGACGCTGTCGTTCTCCGAGGGGATCAAGACGGAGCCGGGCGACGTTTTCGAGATTTCCGCGGCTCCTTTCAAACTGCCGCTCGTCAACCGGCTGACTGTCGCGGCGGATGCGCCCGTGACGATCAAGAAGCTCTGAGGCGGCCATGGCTCCCATCCGCGTCGCCATCGTCGGGCTTGGAAAGATCGCAAGGGATCAGCATCTCGGCGCGATCGAAGCAACCGACGGCATCGAACTCGTGGCCGTCGCCAGCCGTCACGCCAAGCTCGACGACATCGCCTGTTTCCATGAGATCGGCGATCTGCTCGCTTCGGACGTCAAGTTCGACGCTGTTTCTCTCTGTACGCCGCCCGTCGGGCGCTTCGAGCAGGCCAAGGCGGCACTCGATGCCGGCAAGCATGTGATGCTCGAAAAGCCGCCGGGTGCGACGCTTTCGGAAGTCTACGCGCTGGAGAAGCTCGCCGGGGAAAAAGGCGTCTCGCTGTTTTCAACCTGGCATTCGCGGGCTGCCGCTGCCGTCGAGCCGGCGCGGGCGCTGCTTGCCAAGCGCAGGATCCGCAGCGTTGCGGTGGAATGGAAGGAAGACGTCCGCCACTGGCATCCCGGTCAGGCCTGGATCTGGGAGCCGGGTGGCCTCGGCGTCTTCGATCCCGGCATCAATGCGCTGTCGATCGTCACGCGCATCCTGCCGGAGAGCTTTCATCTCACCCGTTCCGAATTGACCTTCCCGGCCAACCGGGCGGCGCCGATCGCGGCAAGCCTCTCTTTCGAGACCGATGGCGGAGTTCCGGTCTCGGCCGAGTTCGACTGGCGCCAGACCGGGCCGCAGACCTGGGATATCCGCGTCGAGACCGACGAGGGGCCGATCGTTCTGACCCATGGCGGCAGCCGGCTTTTCGTCGATGGCAAAAGCGCGATCGTCGAGGAAGACAGGGAATACCGCAATCTCTATCGTGATTTCGTGACGCTGGCGGCAGAAAGCCGCAGCGATACCGATTTCTCGCCGCTGGTGCATGTCGCCGATGCCTTTATGCTGGGCCGGCGCATTCAAACAGACGTATTTGAGGACTGATGATGACCAATTCTGAAAACGTAACCTCGAACGAGATCGCCGAAACCGACCAGCGCCGACAGGAGGTCCGCAAGCTCCGCTCGCGCGCGTGGTTCGATAACCCGTCGAATGTGGACATGACGGCGCTCTATCTCGAGCGCTACATGAATTTCGGTCTCAGCCAGGCCGAACTGCAGTCCGACCGGCCGATCATCGGCATTGCCCAGACGGGTTCGGATCTTTCGCCGTGCAATCGGCATCATCTGGAACTGGCACATCGTCTGCGCGAGGGTATCCGCGAGGCAGGCGGCATCGCCATCGAATTCCCGGTCCATCCCATCCAGGAAACGGGCAAGCGCCCGACCGCCGGCCTTGACCGCAACCTTGCCTATCTCGGCCTCGTGGAAGTGCTTTACGGCTATCCGCTCGATGGCGTCGTTTTGACGATCGGCTGCGACAAGACCACGCCGGCCTGTCTGATGGCGGCGGCCACCGTCAACATTCCGGCGATCGCGCTGTCGGTCGGTCCGATGCTGAACGGCTGGTTCCGTGGCGAGCGCACCGGCTCCGGCACCATCGTCTGGAAGGCTCGCGAGCTGCTGGCCAAGGGCGAGATCGACTATGCTGGCTTCGTGAAGCTCGTTGCCTCCTCGGCGCCGTCCACCGGCTATTGCAACACGATGGGCACGGCGACGACGATGAACTCGCTCGCGGAAGCGCTGGGCATGCAGCTTCCGGGCTCTGCCGCGATCCCGGCGCCCTATCGCGACCGGCAGGAAGTCTCCTACCTGACCGGGCTTCGCATCGTCGAGATGGTCAAGGAAGACCTGAAGCCTTCCGAGATCCTGACCAAGGAAGCCTTCATCAACGCCATCCGCGTCAATTCGGCGATCGGCGGTTCGACCAACGCGCCGATCCACCTGAACGCGCTCGCCCGGCATATCGGCGTGGAGCTCACCGTCGACGACTGGCAGACCTATGGCGAGGAAGTGCCGCTGCTCGTCAACCTGCAGCCGGCCGGCGAATATCTCGGCGAGGACTACTATCACGCGGGCGGCGTGCCTGCAGTCGTCAACCAGCTGATGACCCAGGGCCTCATCCATGAGGACGCTATGACGGTCAACGGCAAGACGATCGGCGAGAACTGCCGTGGCGCCATCATCGAAGACGAGAAGGTCATCCGCCGCTACGACGAGCCTTTGAAGGCCCATGCGGGCTTCCGGGTGCTGCGCGGCAACCTGTTCTCTTCGGCGATCATGAAGACCAGCGTCATCTCGCCGGAATTCCGTCAGCGTTATCTTTCCAACCCGAACGATCCGGAAGCCTTCGAAGGCAGGGCGGTCGTGTTCGACGGGCCGGAGGATTATCATCACCGGATCGACGATCCGTCGCTCGAAATCGACGCGCATACGGTCCTGTTCATGCGCGGCGCCGGCCCGATCGGGTATCCGGGCGCTGCCGAAGTCGTCAACATGCGCGCGCCGGACTATCTCCTGAAGCAGGGCATCTCGTCGCTCGCCTGCATCGGCGACGGCCGCCAGTCGGGAACGTCGGGCAGCCCGTCGATCCTCAATGCCTCGCCGGAAGCAGCAGCCGGTGGCGGTCTCGCCATCCTGCGGACCGGCGACCGCGTGCGCATCGATGTTGGTCGCGGCACCGCGGACATCCTGATCTCCGACGAGGAGATGGCGGAGCGCCGCAAGGCACTCGAAGCGGCGGGGGGCTACCAGTACCCGAAGCATCAGACACCCTGGCAGGAAATCCAGCGCAACTATGTCGGACAGCTCGAAACCGGCGCAGTGCTGGAGCCGGCCGTCAAATACCAGCGGATTGCCCAGACCAACGGCATTCCGCGCGACAATCACTGACCGTTTCGGTCCCAGGGCGGCGGAGGCCGCCCTTAGATAAATTGGCGGCTCGAAGGGAGCCGCTCCAAAGGAGGAGTAATCCATGCGAATGTTCAAATATCTCGCGACCGCGGCCATGTTGGCCGGTCTGGTCGTCGCGGCTCCGGCCAGCGCACAGGAAAAGGGTCTCGTCGGCGTCGCCATGCCGACCAAGTCTTCCGCCCGCTGGATCGCGGACGGCGACAACATGGTCAAGGTTCTGAAAGAGCGCGGTTACAAGACCGATCTTCAGTACGCTGAAGACGATATCCCGAACCAGCTCGCGCAGATCGAAAACATGATCACCAAGGGCGCCAAGGTTCTCGTCATCGCCTCGATCGACGGCACGACGCTTTCCGACGTGCTGCAGCAGGCCGCCGACCAGAAGATCAAAGTCATCGCCTATGACCGCCTGATCCGCGATACCCCGAACGTCAGCTACTACGCCACCTTCGACAATTTCCAGGTCGGCGTTCAGCAGGCTACTTCGCTGGTGAAGGGCCTCAAGGCCGACACCGAAAAGGGCCCGTTCAACATCGAACTCTTCGGCGGTTCGCCGGACGACAACAACGCCTTCTTCTTCTACAACGGCGCGATGAGCGTGCTTCAGCCGCTGATCGACAAGGGCGTGCTGAAGGTCGGCAGCGGCCAGGTCGGCATGGACAAGGTCGCGACGCTGCGCTGGGATCCGGCAACCGCCCAGTCCCGCATGGACGCAATCCTCTCGTCGACCTATTCCGGCAAGAAGCTGGACGGCGTTCTGTCTCCCTATGACGGCATCTCGATCGGTATCCTGTCGTCGCTGAAGGGCGTCGGTTACGGTTCCGGCGGTCAGGCGATGCCGATCGTTACCGGCCAGGACGCAGAAGTCCCGTCCGTCAAGTCGATCATTGCCGGCGAGCAGTCTTCGACGATCTTCAAGGACACGCGCGATCTTGCCAAGGTCACCGTCGACATGGTCGATGCTGCGATGAGCGGCAAGGAGCCTGTTGTCAACGATACCAAGACCTATGACAACGGCAAGAAGGTCGTTCCGTCATACCTCCTGAAGCCGGTCGTGGTTGACAAGACCAACTGGAAGCAGGTTCTGGTGGATGGCGGTTACTACAAAGAATCGCAGCTTAAGTAAGCCTTTTAATCCGCGCGGTGGTATTCTGCCGCGCGGACCTTTTTTTCGGAGTGATCATGCTCGATCCCGTTCAGCTTGCCGAAAAGCCACCCATCCTCGAGATGCGGGCGATTTCGAAGAGCTTTGGCGCCGTAAAGGCGCTTTCCGATGTCAGCTTCGCCGTTCAGGAGGGTGAGATCCATGCCCTCGTCGGTGAAAACGGCGCTGGCAAATCGACCCTCATGAAAGTGCTTTCCGGCGTTTATCCGCACGGTTCCTACGAGGGTTCCATCTTTTTCGGGGGTGAGGAGCGGCATTTCCGCGACATCAACGATTCCGAAAAGCTCGGCATCATCATCATCCATCAGGAACTGGCACTCATTCCGTTGATGTCGATCGCGGAAAACATCTTCCTGACCAATCCCCCGGCAAGCCGCGGGGTGATCGACCGAAGCGAACGGCACAAGCGCACCCAAGCATTGCTTGCAAAGGTGGGGCTTACGGAACAGCCGGACACGCTGATCACTAATATCGGCGTCGGCAAGCAGCAGCTGGTCGAAATCGCCAAGGCGCTGTCCAAGGACGTGCGGCTGTTGATCCTCGACGAGCCGACCGCGTCGCTCAACGAGACCGACAGTGCCGCGCTTTTGGAACTGCTCAAGGAATTCCGCCGCAACGGCATTACCTCGATCATGATCTCGCACAAGCTCAACGAGATTTCCGAGGTTGCCGACCGCATCACCGTGCTGCGCGACGGCCGCACCGTCGGCACGCTGGACTGCCATGCCGGTCCCGTCGACGAAGACGAGATCGTGCGCCGTATGGTCGATCGCGATCTGGAAAGCCGCTATCCGAAGCGTGAACCAAAGATCGGCGACATCATCTTCGAAGTCGAGAACTGGTCCGCCTATCATCCGATGCACTCGGACCGGCAGGTGGTGAAGAACGTCTCGCTGAAGGTGCGGTCAGGCGAGGTCGTGGGCATTTCCGGCCTGATGGGCGCCGGGCGCACCGAATTCGCCATGAGCCTGTTCGGCCGGTCCTGGGGGCGCCACGTCACCGGCACCGCCAAGCTGCACGGCAAGGAACTCGACCTTTCCGACGTCCACAAGGCGATCAAGGCCGGCCTTGCCTACGTGACCGAGGACCGCAAGCAGCTCGGGCTGGTTCTCTCGGAGGATATCCGCAAGAACGTCTCGCTCGCCCATCTCGGCGGCGTTTCTTCCCGCGGCGTCATCGACGACATCGCAGAGATGAAGGTGGCGCAGGAATTCCGGGGCCGGATGCGCATCCGCAGCCACAACGTCTACCAGGAGACCGGCAAGCTGTCCGGCGGCAACCAGCAGAAAGTGGTATTGTCGAAATGGCTGTTCACCGGTCCCGACGTGCTCATTCTCGACGAGCCGACGCGTGGTATCGATGTCGGCGCGAAATATGAAATCTACACGATCATCAACGAACTCGCCGATGCGGGCAAGGCGGTGATCGTGATCTCGTCGGAGATGCCCGAGCTGATCGGCATCTGCGACCGTATCGTGGTGATGCACGAAGGTGCGTTTGTCGGCGAAGTGGCCGGCGAGGAAGCCACGCAGGAAAATATCATGCGCGCCATCATGCGGCGCAAAGGGAGAGAATAATGAGTACTCCGCAGGAAACGATATCGGCGCCTCAGAGCGTGGGCGGTTTTCTGAAGGACAATCTGCGCGATTTCGGCATGCTGATCTCGCTGGTCGTGATCGTCATCTTCTTCCAGATCGCCACGGAAGGCGTGCTCCTGAGGCCGCTCAACGTCACCAACATCGTGTTGCAGAACTCCTATATCGTCATCATGGCGCTCGGCATGCTGATGGTGATCGTCACCGGCCATATCGACCTGTCGGTCGGTTCGGTCGCGGGCTTCATCGGCGGTTTTGCCGGGTTGCTGATGGTTCAGTGGGGTATCAATTTCGCCGTCGTCATCGTCATCAGCCTTGCCGTCGGCGGCTTGATCGGGGCGACCCAGGGCTATTTCGTCGCCTATTTCAAGATACCGTCTTTCATCGTCACATTGGCGGGCATGCTGGTCTTCCGCGGACTGATGATCGCCATCCTCGGCAGCCAGGCAATCGGTCCTTTCCCGCCGATTTTCCAGAAGCTTTCGTCCGGTTACGTCGTCGAGCTGATCTCGTCGACCGGCGGCCTCTACATCACCTCGTTCCTGCTCGGGCTGGTGCTTGCGGTCATCCTCATCGTGCAGAATTTCTCAAGCCGCAAGCGGCGCGTCTCGCATGGCGTCGAGACGGAGCCGTTCGGCTTCTTCGTGGCCAAGAACCTGCTGATCCTCGCCGGCGTCGGTTACATCGCCTTCCTGATCTCGTCGCATCGCGGCATGCCGAACGTGCTGATCATCATGGCGGTGCTGATCGCCGCCTATAGCTTCCTCACCACCCGCACGGTGATCGGCAGGCAGATCTATGCGGTCGGCGGCAACGCCCGTGCAGCCGAGCTTTCCGGCATCAAGACGACGCGGCTGGTGTTCCTCACCTTCGTGAACATGGGCGTGCTTGCGGCTCTCGGCGGCCTCGTCGTCGCCGCACGGCTGAACAGCGCCACGCCGAAGGCCGGTACCGGCTTCGAACTGGACGTCATCGCGGCCTGCTTCATTGGCGGCGCATCCGCCTATGGCGGCGTCGGCAAGGTGACGGGTGCTGTCATCGGCGCCTTCCTGATGGGCGTGATGAACAACGGCATGTCGATCCTCGGCATCGGCATCGACTACCAGCAGGTGATCAAGGGCCTGGTTCTGCTCGGCGCCGTCTGCGTCGACGTCTACAACCAGCGCCGCTGAGACCCGCGGGTCCTTCAAGATTGCCCGATTAAGCTCGAAAGCCCGGATGCGTCAGACGCATCCGGGCTTTTTTTGCGTTGGCCCTACAAATCGCGACGGCTCCGGAGAGGACGGGTGGAACGCCCTAAAATCGGTTTCATGTCGCCTGCTCGGTCCCGGCCTCTTCGATGACATCCTCCGGGATATCGTCGAAGGACGAGTAGTTGAGGTTGTAGAGCTTCGAATAGAGCTTCTTGTTCTTCATCAGCTCGCGGTGATTGCCGCTCTCGATCAACTCGCCGTTCTGCAGCACGATGATGCGGTCGGCCTCGCGGATGGTTGCAAGGCGATGGGCGATGACGAGGCCGGTGCGTCCTTCGAGCAGCTTTACGAGCGCCTTCTGGATCAGCATTTCGGTATAGCTGTCGATATTGGCGGTCGCCTCGTCGAGCACCAGGATTTTCGCGTCCGCCACAAGCGCGCGGGCAAAGCTCAGAAGCTGGCGCTGGCCGAGGGAGAGATTGCCGCCGCGTTGGCCAAGGATGCTTTCGTAACCCTCCGGCATGCGCATGATGAAGTCGTGGGCGCCGACTGCCTTGGCAGCCTCGATCACCTGTTCCCGTGTCGCGTCCGTCTTGTGGTAGCGGATGTTCTCGAACACCGTTCCGGTGAACAGGAACGGCTCCTGCAGCACCATGGCGATCTGTCGGCCGAGTGATTCCTGCGTCAGGTCGCGCACGTCGTGACCGCCGACCAGAACCTGGCCCTGCTGCACGTCGTAGAAACGGTGGATCAGCGACATGCAGCTCGACTTGCCCGAACCCGTCGGGCCGACCAGCGCGACCGTTTCGCCCGGGTTCACCTTGAAGCTCACGTGTTTCAGGACCGGGTGCTTGGGATTGTAGCCGAAGACCACGTCCTTGAACTCGACCGAGCCGTCCATGTCCGCTGTGAGAACCTGGGCGTTCGGGGCATCCTGGACGTCGACCGGCACGTCCAGCACTTCGGTCAGGCGCTGGCCGGATGCCATGGCGCGCTGCATCACCGAATATTGCAGCGTCAGCGACCGGATCGGGTCGAAGAAGCGCTGGATGTAGAACAGGAAGGCGACCATGACGCCGACATCGAGCGCCTGGTTGAGCACGCGGGCGCCGCCGACCACGACGACCAGCGCCATCGCAAGGCCAGTCAGCGAGTCGACGATCGGCACCATCACCTGGGCGTATTTCGCCGCGTTCAGATGCGTGTTTAGGTTGGCGCGGGCCTTGTCGTCATAGAGCATGAAGTTGACGCTCTGGCGGTCCATGCTCTGGACGGCGCGCACGCCGTGGATGGCTTCGGCAAGCGCACCGTTGGCGATCGAGTTGGTTTCGTGCGCGGCCATGAAGGATTTTCGCGCTCGCGGCAGCCAGAACAGGCGGACGACGAAGAGGACGGGCAGGGCGCAGAGCGTCAGCAGGCCGAGCTTGAAATCGAGCGTCAGCATCACGAAGACGATGCCGAACAAAAGGGTGATATCGCCGACCGAGAGAACCGAGGTTTCGAGGAATTCCTGCATGGAGTTGACGTCGCCCTGCAGGCGCGACATCAGGCGGCCGACCTCCGTCTTGTCCATCCAGGAGAGCGAGACGCGCTGCAGATGCGTGAACATCGCCTTGCGGATATCGAAGAGCACGTCTTCGGCGACGCCGCCGACCAGCGTTTCCTGGGCATAGCTGGCGCCGAAATTGATGACGATCGCCACGAGAAAGGCAACGATCGACCAGATCAATATCGACTGGCTGTCGCTGCCCGCCTGCATGCCATGGTCGATCGCGTAACGGATGATCAGCGGGATGAGGAGCTGCATGGCCGTGAAGGTCAGCACCGCTAACACGGCCCAATAGATCTTTGTGCGGTAGGGCCGCACGAAACCCCAGATGCGCCTGACGATGTTGCTGTCGAAGACCTTGCCGAAGATTTCCTCTTCGATGCGATGCGAGCCGACCACCGCGCGGGGCGGGCGCCTGCCGTCGTCGCGAACGTCGGAGCGTTCGGTTTCCAGTTCCTCGGCCATATATCCTCCCTCAGGCGCTGAGCGCGTCGTCGCCCGGACGTACCTGCAGATCGTAAAGCGCCTTGTAGCGGCCGCCGAGCGCCAGCAGCTCGTCATGCGTTCCGCTTTCGATGATGCGGCCTTCTTCCATGAACAGGATCCGGTCGGCATGCATCAGCGAACTCAGGCGATGGGCGACGATGATCGTCACCCGGTCGGCCGCATATCTGCGCATTGCGGTGCGGATGCGCTGTTCGGTGCCGGCGTCGATCGCCGCCGTCGAATCGTCGAACACCATCACCGCCGGGCGCAGCATCAGCGCACGGGCGATCGACAGGCGCTGCCGCTGCCCGCCGGATAGCGAGACGCCGCGTTCGCCGACCACGGTGCCGTAACCGGTCGGCAGGCCGAGCACGTAGTTGTGCAGCTGGGCGCTTTCGCTGGCGCGCTCGATGCGGCCTTCCTTCGCCCACGGGTCGCCGTAGGCGATGTTGTTCTCGATCGTCGTGGTGAACAGAAAGCTGTCTTGCTGGACCACGGCCACCGACCGGCGCAGCGATTGCAGCGTGGCGCTGTGGATGTCCTGGCCGTCGATGGTGATCCTGCCGCCCGTCGCATCGTAGAAACGCGGTATCAGGTGGGCCATGGTCGATTTGCCGCTGCCGGGCGGGCCGACGATGCCGATCGTCTCGCCGCGCTTGGCCTCGAAGGACACGCCGGTCAGGACCTGATGTTTCTCGGCGCCCGGATAGGCGAAATCGACATTCTCGAACCGCAGCGTGCCGTCGGTGACCTTCAGCTCCTTGGCGTCCTTCTCGTCCTTGATGGCGATATCGAGGTCGAGCAGTTCGAACAGGCGCGCACCGCAGGTGGAGGCGCGGGCAAAGGCGTTGACCATCAGGCCGAGCTGGCGAACCGGCATCTGCAGGATGGTCATGAAGGTGAGGAAGGAGGTGAGCGTACCGACGGTCATCTCGCCGGCCATTACCTTGGTACCGCCGACCCAGAGAACGAGGCCCATGGAGGCGAAGAAGGACAGTGTCATGGCGCTGGTATTGGCAACCCGGATGCCGACGCGCTGATGCGCCAGCGACACCGCGCTCTTCGATGCCGTGTCGAACTTTTCGAGCTCGTGGTCCTGGGCGGCGAAGGCACGCACGACGCGGATGCCGCCGAGGTTTTCCTCCATCACGCGGGTCAGAACCGAAAGCCGTTCCTGGAGGTCGAGCCAGGTGGCGCGCAGCCGGAGCTGCGTCACCGACGAACGCCAGCCGACGAAAGGCACGAAGCTCAGGGCCAGCAGTCCGAGCACCACGTCGGTCGACAGCAGAAGATAGGCGCCGATGCCGATCAGCACGGTCAGCAGGACCATGCGTACCAGCGCGGTCGAGAAATACATGCGCACGCCTTCGAGGTCGAGCAGCCCGACGGTGATCAGGTCGCCCGAATGCATGCTGTCGTGGAAGCTGAAGGAGAGCCGCTGGATCTTTTCGTAACAGGCAAGCCGGAGGCGATAGCCCATATGGTGGCCGACCGCTTCACTGTAGTAGTTCTGGAACAGGGTGAAAACGCCGCGGAGCACGCTGGCGCCGAGGAGCAGCAGGGCAGTCGTCAGAAGCGCATCCTGAGCCGCCTGGCCGGCATCGCCCCCGGTCAGCGCCACCTGCGTGTGGTCCACCGCCTGCCCGAGCAGCCGCGGGATCATCAGCTGGAAGGCGCAGGCGATCAGGGTCGCGCCGATCGCGAAGCTCGATTGCCACGGATGACGGAAGGCCATGACGGTAATGCGGGTCAGTATCGAGAAGCCTTTGCCCCAACCTGCCGCATTCACCAGCGCCAACGAAGCCGACGGCTTCGCGACGCGAACTGTTGCATCGCTGCTCACGGGTTTATTCCAAAAATGAATTACAGAGCCGGAAAATATCCGGAAAGACGGCCATTATGAGATGAAGATTCGGGATCTCGATCTAGCCTGCATAATGGTGCTGAATCAGTCAACCGATTTGGACCAAAAACCGAGCCCCATGTGGTGAATTTTTGACCTGTGTGGCGCCTGAATTTTCAGCAACGAGCCTGCCGGTATTCCGGTGCCTGAGCATGCGGATGCGGGAGGAAAACGTCCATCAGGATGTTGACCGCGGTTTCTTTTGTCTCCGTGCATATCGCAAGGTCGGTTCCGTGCTGATATCGTCGCGCCGTAACTCAATAGAAAAGGTTCGGCTTTCGCATGACCAGCGGCCTGCATCACATCACCGCCATCACCCGTAAGATCCAGGCGAATGTCGATTTCTACGCGGGCTTTCTCGGCCTCCGGCTCGTTAAGAGGACGGCCGGCTTCGAGGATGCCCGCCAGCTTCATCTCTTCTACGGCGATGGGGCTGCGACACCCGGTTCGCTGGTGACCTTCCTCGCCTGGGAGGATGGCTCGCTCGGGCGCGTCGGGCATGGCGCGCCGAGCGAGATCAGTTTTGCGATTGCGCCGGAGGCAATCGGTTTCTGGCTGACGCGGGCGCTGCAGTTCAACGTCAAGTTTTCCGGCCCGGCCCAGGAGTTCGGCGAACCGGTGCTGCGACTGACCGACCCCGACGGCATCATCGTCAAGCTCGTCGGCGTCGAGGACACGACGCCTTGGGTCTGGTGGAGCGGCGGCGGCATAACCGAGGCGGATGCGATCCGAAAAATCCATGGTGCGACGATCCTTGCCGAAAAGCCGGAGCAGACGGCGGAATTTCTAACACGGCACATGGGCCTCAGGCTCGGGCCGAAGGACGGCAATATCCAGCGGCTGGTGTCGGATGCGCGAGATATCGTCGATGTCCGCGATGCCGGCGGTTTCTGGACTGCGGCACCCGGCACTGGCACGATCGACCATATCGCCTTTCGCGCCGTCGATCGGCCCGAGGTCGAGGCGGTGCATGCGAAATTGCTGGCGGAGGATGCCGGCGAGATGAACATGCATGACCGGCATTATTTCCACTCCCTCTATGTTCGCGAGCCGTCCGGCACGCTGATCGAACTGGCGACGGACGGGCCGGGTTTCACGGCCGACGAGCCGGTTGAAACGCTGGGGTCCGAGCTGTTCATCCCAGCGCATTTCAAGGAAGACCACGATGTCCTGCGTGTGATGCTGCCGCAGTTCGGCCTGCCGGGCGAGGAGCGCGTCACCTATCGCGACCTGCCTTTTGTGCACCGCATCCACATGCCGGAGAGCTGGGACGGTTCGACGCTGGTGCTGCTGCACGGCAGCGGCGGCAATGAAACGACCATGCTGCCCTTCGGACGCAAGGCGGCTCCGAACGCCATGCTGATCGGGATGCGCGGGCGGTCGACGGACGAGGGGCATCCGCGATATTTCCGTCGTTTCACGGAGACGACGTTCGATCAGAAGGAGATCGTCTCGGAAGCGGAGGCCTTCGTCGCCTTCGTGGAGGAACTGGGCCCAGCCTATGGCGTCGATCCGGCGCGGACGGCCTTTGCCGGCTGGTCCAACGGCGGCAACATGATCGGCGCGGTGATGCAGCTTCATCCGGAGCTGATCCGCAGAGCGATCCTGCTGCGGTCGATGAACTGCCTGGAGGATCGGCCGGCAGTCGATCTTTCCGGCACGCAGGTCCTGTCGCTCAGCGCGACCGACGATTTTTACGGGTCGCTAGCCCGGGAGCTCGAAGAGCGGCTTCTCGCTGACGGAGCGGAACTTACCGCCAAGACGCTCGATGCCAACCACGGGATCGGTACCGAGGACGAGATGATCGCCCGTGACTGGCTGATGGAAAAAGGCTTCTGATCAATCGCCGTAATGCAGCGTGATCGCATCGACGGCGGCGGATATATCTGCCTTGAACCCCCTCCGGCGAAGCGCCATGCCATAGGCCGTCAGGTTACCGAGCACAATATCGAAACGGGCGCGCTGGCCGGTATGGTTGAGCCGGATCAGCCGTTCTGCGCCGGGACCGACACCGGCGGAAAGTTCGATGCCGCGCGGAGCGACCGAGAGCACGGCGGTTGGATCGGCTGCGGCCGGAAGCCTGGCCGCCGTCACCAGGTTCGAACCATGCAAGGCACCGACCCAGAGTTCGCCGCCCATGGCAGCGAGTGCCGCGCGGGTCGCCCGGGCGGCGCGGACATGCCGGGCGACGATCGCATCGATGCCCTCCGCCTCGACGCGATCGAGGGCGGCTTCGAGCGCGAAAAATTCCAACGGTGCGGTGGTGCCGGATAACGCGCCGCGGCCGGTTTCGAGCCAGGCTTTCTGGTCGATAAGCGAGAGAATGGAATCCCTTGGCGCCCCTTGTTCAGAAATCAGTTTCCAGGCGGCAGGGCTGACGGAGAGCGCCGAAACCCCGGCCGGTCCCGCCAGCGCCTTCTGAGGGCCGATGACGGCGATGTCGATGCCGAGTTCGTCGATGCCAAGTGCATGGCCGCCGATCGAGGCGACCGCGTCCACCACCGTGACGATGCCGCGCGAGCGGGCGAGCGCTATGATCTCCTCCAGCGGGTTGCGGATGCCGCTTGCCGACTCCGCATGGACGAGGGCCAGGACCTTGATGTCCGGATGTGCATTCAGCGCCGCCTCGACCACTTCCAGCCCGATCGGACGGGCGGGCTCTGCAGCCAGATCGACGACCTCGGCGCCGCCGCGCCTGAGCCAGGTGCCGAACCAGCCGCCATACATGCTGGTGACGATGTTGATCGCCTTGAGGCCGGGGCGGGCGAGGCTGAGGGCGGCCGCTTCCAGCGCGACGACCGCCTCCGCCTGGATCAGCAGGACGTCGTTTCGGGTCTTCAGGATCTTGGCTATCCGGTCGGCGATGGCAGCGTAACGCGAAGTGGGGAAGGGCGGGGCGTCGTTCAGCGGGTTCCAGCGGTCAAACGTCATGGGAGGGTCCTTCCGTTGGTTCTGTCAAAAGTCGCGGCACGGCGTTGATCAGGGCCCTGGCTGCAGGCGATTGCGGGTTTTCGATCACCTGCCGCATCGGCCCGGTCTCGACCAGCCGCCCGGTTTCCATGACGGCGATCCGGTGCGAGACGGCGCGCAGGACGGCGAGATCGTGCGAGACGAAAAGATAGCTGATGCTGCGCTCTTCTTGTAGCTCGACCAGCAGTTCGAGGATCTTGCCTCGGATCGAGACGTCCAGCGCCGATACCGCCTCGTCGAGCACGATCAGCGACGGTTTTGTGGCGATGGCACGGGCAATGGCGATACGCTGCCGCTGACCGCCAGAAACCTCGCGGATCGAGCGTTCGGCATAGTTCGCGGGCAGGCCGACGCGATCGAGCAGCGCTGCGATTTCTTGTCTGCGCTCAGCTTTTGGCACTATGCCGTGGATACGCAATGGATCATCCAGGACCGAGGCGACGGTCGCGCGCGGATTGAAGGCGCCCAGTACGTCCTGAAACACCATCTGCATCCTGGCGCGGCGATGGCGGAGATTGGCGCCGGACAGCGAAAGCCAATCCTCGCCTTCGAACCGGATCGAACCGGCGTCGGCCGGCAGCAGCCGCATCAGGATTCGGGCGAGGGTGGATTTCCCGCTGCCCGAGGCGCCGACCAGGCCGAGCGTCTCGCCGGGTCCAAGCGTCAGTGAAACATCGCTGACCGCCACGACTTCACGGCCGCCGGACGAAAAACGCTTCGAGAGATTTTCGATCGCGAGCAGCGTCACGGCGTTGCCTCCCGAATGAGCGGAGGCGTCGTGAGATCCCGGTGGCTGGCGATCAGGGTTTTCGTGTAGGCCTCCTTGGGGAAGGCTAGGACATTTCCAGTCAGGCCCGATTCCACCAGCCTCCCGTCCTTGAAGATTGCCACCCGGTTCGCAAACCCAGAAGCCAGCGCGATGTCATGGGTGATGAAGATCAGCGTCATGCCGGCCTCGCGAACCAGTTCGTCGAGCAGCGAGACGATCTCGGCCTGCACGACCATGTCGAGCGCACTGGTCGCCTCGTCAGCAATCAGGATGCCGGGCTTGGCGGCAAGGGCGGAGGCAATCGCCACGCGCTGCCGCTGGCCGCCGGAAAGCGGATGCGGAAAGGCTTTCATCGCCTTGTCCGGCTCCGGAATGCGGACACGCTCCAGCATTTTTAGCGCATGGGCATAGGCCTCTCTCCAGGGCAAGCGGAGATGCCGACGGGCACCTTCGGCCACCTGTTCGCCGACGCTGAGCACCGGGTTCAGGCTGGAGGAAGGGTCCTGGAAAACGAAGCCGAGATCGCGGCCGGGCAAAGGTGGCAGGCCGGAGGACCAGCGCATCTCGCCCGCCAGTTTCGCACCCGGCGGCAAGAGGCCGGCCAAGGCGCGGGCGAGCGTGCTTTTACCGGAACCGCTTTCGCCGATGATCGCCAGCCGCTCGCCGGCGGCAATGTCGAGGTCGATATGATCCAGCGCCGGCAGTGTCTGGCCGCGATAGGTGACCGAGAGGTTTCTGATCTGGCACAACCTGCTCATGGCTCCAGCCTCCGGCCGCCAAGCGCCTTGGTCAGGCCTTCGCTGAAGAGGTAGACGCCGACGACGGTCACCACCAGCGCGATGCCAGGGAAGATCGATAGCGACGGCGAGGAGCGCAGGATATTGCGGCCTTCGGCGATCATCGAGCCCCAGGTGACGACGTTCGGATCGCCGAGGCCGAGGAAGGAAAGGGCGGCTTCGGTGAGGATCGCTGCCGCGACGATGATCGCGGACAGCGCCAGCACCGGCGGCAGGGCGTTGGGCAGGATTTCCCGGAAGGCGATTTCTGCCGGATGCATGCCGATCACCCGGGCGGAGGCAACATAATCCCGCTCGCGGATGGAGAGCACCTGCGCCCGCGTCAGCCGCGCCGGATCGGCCCAGGCGCCGAGCGCGATCGCCAGCACCACGACCGGCACCGAGGCGCCGATGACGCTGACGAAGGCGAGCGCCAGCAGGAAGCTCGGGACGATCTGGAAGGCATCGACGACGCGCATCAGCCCCTCGTCGACCAGGCCGCCGGCAAAGCCGGCCGTCAGCCCGACGCATAGGCCGATGGCAATCGCCGCCAGCGCCGCCGCAAGGCCGACCGCCAGCGACGTGCGGGTTCCGTGGATTATGCCGGCCAGCACGTCGCGACCGAGCCGGTCTGTGCCGAGCGGAAAAGCGGGGTCGGTGAAGGGCGGCAACAGCGCCCGGCCGGCAATGCGCAGCGGATCGCCGGGGGAGAGCATCGGCGCGAACAATGCCACGAGCACCAGACCCGCCAGGATGCCGAGCCCGATCACGCCTTCCGGCGTCCGGACGAGATCGCGTAGGAGCCTCATGCACGCCCTCTCATGAATTGGGCTCCGAGGCACCGACGCGGGGGTCGAGCGCTGCATAGACGAGATCGACGAGAAGATTGACGCAGATGACCAGCACGGCGCTGACGACGATGATGCCCATCAGCAGCGGCGCATCGCGGCCGCTGACCGCCTCCTGCGCCAGCCGGCCGAAGCCTGGAATGGCAAAGATGCTCTCGATGACGACGCTGCCCCCGAGCATGGCGGCCGACTGCAGGCCGAGCATGGTGACGAGCGGCAGAGCCGCGTTGCGCGCCACATGGCGCAGAACGATGCGGCTGCGGGACAGCCCCTTGGAGCGGGCGAACAGCACGAAATCCAGCGTCCAGGCTTCGGCCATGCCGGAGCGCATCACCCGCAGGAACAGCGCCATGTAGATCAGCGCCAGGGCGCCGACCGGCAGGATGAGGTGCCGGGCGATATCGATGGCGCGGGCAAGGCCAACCTTGCCGGAAGCGATGGTCTCGATGCCGGAGGTCGGCAGCCAGCGGAGCTGCACCGCAAAGACGATGCTGAAAACCAGGCCGAGCCAGAAGCTGGGGATCGCGTAAAGAATGAGGGAACCGGTCGAAAGCGCTCTATCTATTATGCTTTCAGGCTTTGCGCCGGCAACGATCCCGAGTGCGGAGCCCAACCCGAAGGAAAGCGCCGTGGCGCTGCCCATCAGCAGCAGCGTGTTTGGCAGGCGCTCAAGAATGAGGTCGAGAACCGGCCGCCCGAAGGCGACGGACCAACCAAGGTCGAGCTTCGCCAGCGAGGAGACGTAGAGCCAGAGCCGGGCGAGCACCGACTGGTCGAGGCCATAGGCCTGACGCAACGACTGGGCGACGGTGGCGTCGCCGCCACCGATCGACAGGAGATAGGCATCCACCGCATCGCCGGAGGCGGATTCGAGCAGGAGGAAGGTCAGGACGACGACGATCAGCAGCACCGGGATGCTGCTGATCGCGCGACGTCGGATCAATCGAATGGCACGGTTCACGCCGGAGAGCGCCTCTGAATCGGATGGACCTTGAAGACTATCACGATTTCAGCGCTATATCCGACCAGTTCGATACGGCCCAGCGCGGATTGTTGGAGACGTTCAGCACCGTATCGCGCGCCACAGTAATGAAGCCCCATTCGGCGACGTTGATCAGCGGCAGGTCGGTGGCGACGATCTTCTGGAACTGCTTGTAGAGTTCCGTGCGGACCGCGGTGTCGACCGTTTCCGCAGCCTTGGCGATGATGCCGTCGATATCCTTGTTCTCGTAGCCGCCCTGGTTGGAGAAGGGCACGCCGGCCGGGATGCCGGACCGGACGAGGATGGTCGTCGAGATCGCCGGGTCGCCGCGGAAGACCGGCGGGCCGATGGCGAGATCGAAATCGTGATCCGTGTAGACCGCCTTCTGGTGCGCCGCCGAATCCGCATTGATGAGCTGTGCATCGATGCCGACTGCCGCGAGCGCCTGGCGCAGGTAGTCGCCGAACTGCTTGGTCTCGTTGAAATAGGGCGCCGGGCGCAGTTTCAGCGAGAAACGGGTGCCATTGGCGCCTTTCTTGTAGCCGGCTTCGTCGAGCAGCGCATTCGCCTTGGCGGTGTCGAAAGCGTAGGTCGGCACGCTGGCATCATAGAATTCCGGCGCATTCTTCGGCACCGGGCCGGTGGAGGCAGCGGCGTAACCGAGGAAGATCGTGTCGACGACGAATTTCTTGTCGATCGCATGGGCGATCGCCTGGCGCACCTTGACGTCACCGAGCTCCTTGCGGCGATGGTTGATCTCGACCACGAGCTGGTAGGTGAGCGCCTCATAGCCCTTGGAGATGACCTTGATGCCCGGCACCTTGGAGATGCGGGCGAGATCGGTGAGCGGCACGGCCGAGAAGGCTGCAAGCTGGATTTCCTCCGCTTCCAGTGCGGCACCTGCGCCGGCGCGATCCGGCAGGACTCGGAAGATGATCTCGTCGAGCTTCGGTTCGCCCTTGCCCCAGTAGTCGGCGTTCTTGGTCAGGCGGTAATATTCGCCCGGCTTGTATTCGGTGAACTTGAACGGACCGGTGCCGACCAGCTTCACGTTGGCCGGGTTGGTGGCGATGTCGGTGCCTTCATAGAGATGTTTCGGCACGACGCTGCTGACCACCGGCAAGGCGTTGCGGATGAGCTGCAGCGGTGTCGGCTTGGAGAACTTGAAGACCGCGGTTGTCGCGTCCGGTGTCTCGACCGCTTCGAGATTGGCGAAGACGAGGCGGCCGAGGTTCTGCAGCGGCTTCCAGATGCTGAGCGCCGAATAGGCGACGTCGGCGGAGGTGAACGGCTTGCCGTCATGCCATTTCACGCCCTCGCGCAGCTTGAAAGTGACCGACTTGCCATCGGCCGAGCCTTCCCAGGAGGTTGCGAGGCGCGGCGCCAAGCCGTCCTTACCGTCGAACGAGGCTTCGGCGAGCGGCTCGACCACCTTGCTCGCGATGAAGAACACGCCGTTGGAGGCGACGATCGCCGGGTTGAGGTTTTTAGGTTCGGAATCTGCCGCGACCACCAGCCGGTTGCCGGCACCTTGAGCAAGGGCGAAAGTCGGTAAAGCTGTCGAGGCGAGCAGTGTGCCGCCCGCCTGCAGAAGGGTCCGTCGGGATAGGGTGGCGATCGTCATTGCTCTCTCCTGCATCCAGCCATTTTTCAGCATATTGCCAGCGAAATGTGCGGTCGCACAGGCAGGAAATTCCTCTGCGGGGCATTCGGGAACAAATTCTTGAACGCGCAGGGATGGAAGGTGAATTTTCCATTGCGCCGTAAAGGCTTAGTGCCGGGTCTCCAGCTTGTCGCGGAGGGTGGCGAGGATCTCCTCCGCGAGCGGCGTGTCGCCGACCGCGCGGGCGAGCGTCATCCCGCCGACCATCTGGGACAGGATGACGATCGACTTGCGGCGCCGATCCTCGTCGCCCTCGCCATCGACGATCTCCTGCAGCAGCTGGAGGTGGTTTTCGATGCCTTCGGCGAACACGGATTGCACCGCTTCGCCCTGCCGGGAGGCGTCGGCGCAGAGAGAGGCGAGAGTGCAGCCCTTGGCCTTGAAGATCAGGTTGGGCCGGGACAGATACATGCTTGCGATCGCCTTGAGGGCCTTTTCGCGTGTATGTCCGATCGTCTGCCGCCAGTTCGCGGCGTTGAGCGCAAGCGCCTCGCGCGTCGCCTCGGCTGCCAGATCCACCTTGGATTTGAACTGGCCGTAAAATCCCCCATGGGTCAGGCCCGCCGCCTTCATCAGGTCGGCGATGCCGATGCCGTCAAAGCCATATTCGCGGAACAGTTCGCCCGCTTTCAACACCACGCGGGCGCGGTTCTCCTCGGCTTCCTGGCGGCTCACCTTCATCGTCTTCTCCTTCGAACACCTTGACACTTATATTCTGATCGTCATTTAAAGGAGATAAATGACGATCAAAATTTAAATCGAGGTGAAACATGCCGGCAAGACCGAGCGACAGAATAGTGATCACCGGCATGGGCATGGTATCGCCTCTCGCCAGCGGCGTGGAGGCCACCTGGAAACGCCTGATCGAGGGCCGTTCCGGCCTGCGCAGGCTTTCCGACGAGATGGTACCGGATATCGACGCCAAGGTCGGCGGTGTGGTGCCCGGCATCGACGAGGACGAGTTCGGTTTCGATATCGACCTTGCGGTGCCGCACAAGGAGCGCAAGAAGATGGACCGATTCATCGCATTTGCGCTCGAAGCCTCACGGCAGGCGATGGAGCAGTCCGGCTGGGTCGCCGACACCGACGACAAGCAAGACCGCACCGCGACGATCATCGCCTCCGGCATCGGCGGGTTCCATTCGATCGCCGAGGCTGTGCGCACGGTGGACGCCCGCGGTGCCGGCCGGCTTTCGCCCTTCACGGTCCCGTCCTTCCTCGTCAACCTCGCGGCCGGTCATGTCTCCATCCGCTACGGTTTCAAGGGACCGATCGGCGCGCCGGTGACGGCTTGCGCGGCAAGCGTCCAGGCGATCGGCGACGGCGTGCGGATGATCAGGAGCGGCGAAGTCGACGTGGCGCTCTGCGGCGGCACCGAGGCCTGCATCAACCGCGTGGCGCTTGGCGGATTTGCCGCAGCACGTGGTCTCTCCACCGCCTTCAACGATACGCCTGAAAAGGCGTCGCGGCCGTTCGATGCGGCGCGCGACGGTTTCGTCATGGGCGAGGGCGCTGGCATCGTCGTCGTCGAGACGCTCGAACATGCGCTTGCGCGTGGTGCGACCCCGCTGGTCGAAGTGGTCGGTTACGGCACCAGCGCCGATGCCTATCACCTGACCGCTGGTCCGGCCGATGGTTCCGGGGCGAAAAGGGCGGTCCAGCGGGCGCTGCAGATGGCAGGCCTTCAACCCGACGCGATCGGTTATCTCAACGCGCATGCCACATCGACCCCGGTGGGTGACGCGGGCGAGCTTGCGGCGATCAAATCCGTCTTCGGCACCAGCAACGGCCCGGCGATCTCCTCGACCAAATCGGCGACCGGCCATCTGCTGGGTGCGGCCGGCGGGCTCGAGGCAATCATCACCGCGCTTGCGCTGCGCGACGGCATATTGCCGCCGACCCTCAATCTCGAAGATCCCGATCCGCTCTCCGAAGGGCTCGATCTCATCGGACCGCAGGCCCGTCACGCAGAGGTCGAATACGCGCTGTCCAACGGCTTCGGTTTCGGCGGCGTCAATGCCAGCGTCATCCTGCGCCGCTTCGACGAAAACGCAATCTAGGGGGAACCGCGATGTCCGAAGTCGTCATCGTCCAGCCGGTGCGCACCGCGATCGGCAAATACAACGGCTCGCTCGCCGGCATACCGGCGGTCGATCTCGGTGCTGCGGTCATCCGCGAGACGATCGCGCGCTCCGGCCTCAGCACCGCCGAGGTGGCCTCGGTCACCATGGGCAATGTCGTCCAGGCCGGCAACAAAATGAACCCGGCGCGGCAGGCGGCGATCCACGGCGGCCTGCCGGTCTCGGTGCCGGCAGTCACGGTCAACCGCGTCTGCGGTTCGGGCGCGGAAGCGATCGCCAGCGCGGCCAAGGACATCTGGCTCGGCCATGCCAGGGCCGCCATTGCTGGCGGCATGGAGAACATGGACCGCGCGCCCTACCTGATGAGCGGCGGCCGCTGGGGTTATCGCATGGGCCATGCGGAAATTTTCGACAGCATGCTGCTCGACGGCCTTCACGATGCGTTTTCGGACCGACATTCCGGCTGGCATACCGAAGACATGATCACATCGCAGCAGATCAGCCGTGCGGACCAGGATCGCTGGGCGGCGCGTTCGCAGCAGCGGTTCAGCACGGCGCAAGCAGAGGGCAAGTTCGCGCCGGAAATCGTTGGCATCGAACTTCCGGTGAAGGGTGGCGTGAAGAGTTTTGCCGCCGACGAAACGCCAAGGCCGGATACCACGATAGAGGCGCTTGCCAAGCTGAAACCGGCCTTCCGCGACGAGGGCACGATCACCGCCGGCAATGCGCCGGGCCTCAACAGCGGCGCGGCGGCGATGATCGTCGCCGACCGGGCGTTTGCCGAAGGTGAGGGCCTGCGCCCGATGGCGCGGCTGGTGTCCTATGGCGTTGCCGCCGTCGAACCCGGCATGTTCGCGCTCGCGCCGATCCCGGCCGTCAATCAGGCGCTGGAGCGCGCCGGCTGGACGATCGGCGATATCGAGCGGATCGAGATCAACGAGGCCTATGCGGCGGTGCCTCTCGCGGTCCTCAAGGGGCTCGCCCTGCCGGAGGATATCGCCAATGTCGAAGGCGGGGCGGTGGCGCACGGCCACCCGATCGGCGCGACCGGCGCGATCCTGACGACGCGGCTTCTCCATTCGATGCAGCGCGACGGCCTGAAGCGCGGTGTCGTCACGCTCTGCATCGGCGGCGGCCAGGGCATCGCGCTTGCGTTGGAGATGATCCGATAGGAGCAGCAAAAAGCGCGGCAAGAGGGATTGCCGCGCTTTCCGTCTATCCAGGCAGAGAGGACCTTAGGGTCTTGGAGACCCTTACGGATAGATTTTCTTGGCCAGATCCATCATCGGGCCGTATTCGTTCATCTCGCGGGTGCCGAGCAGCTTGGCCCCGGCGAAGCGCTTGGATTCCGGGTCGAGCTGGTCTTCCACACCCTTGGCGACCGGCAGCATCCAGGCCTTGGCGTAGGTGACCTGCGATTCCATGTCGAGGAAGTGGTTGATGAACAGTTTTGATGCGTTCGGATGCGGCGCGTTCTTCATCATCGCGAAATGGATCGAGACGTAGGGCGCCCCTTCCGGCGGCACGATCACCTTGATCGGCAGGCCCTTCAGGTCGTTGGCGAATGCGAACATCTGCGGAATGTAGACGGGATATTCGCCCCGGGCGACACGCTTGGCGTCATTGCGCAGATCGCGGCTGAAGACCGGCTTGTTCTCGGCGAGCTTCTCGTTGAACGCCTGGCCGAGGGCCTTGTGGAAGACGACGAACATCGTGCCGCCGGAACCGAGCGGGCGCATGTCGTCGGAGAGGATCTTGCCCTTCCATTTCGGGTCGGCAAGGTCCTTCCAGCTTTTCGGCTCATCTTCCGGCTTGACCAGGCTGGTGTTGACCAGGATGCCATAGGCCTGCAGGAAACCCGGCACGTGGGTGTCGGTGATCTCCTTTCTCATGTCCTCGCGGATATTGGCGACGTTGGGGATGGTTCCGAGCGGCTGGACGAGGGTCCCCTGGGTGACGCCGGTCTCGATCGAGTTCGCCGAATGCATCTGGATATCGGCGATGAAACGGCCGGCGGCCTGTTCGGCGCGCAGGCGCTCGGTCAGTTCGCTGGCGCGCAGGTCGAGGGACTCGACCTTGATGCCGTATTTCTTCTGAAAGCTTTCGACGACGGCGAGAAAGTTCGGGGCGCCGAGCTGCGAATTGTAGACGGTGACGGTGCCTTCCTTCTTGGCGGCTTCCACCACCTTGTTCCAGTCGGCATCCTGCGCAAGCGCCGGGCTACAGAGCATCGCGCCGAGCATGAGCGCGGCCAATTTGGTGATGAGCGACATTTTTCCTCCCGAGATATTCGCTTGTGAAAAGGTTTCAGATCTCGACGATCACGTAGTCCTCGTCGATGGAGACCGGAAAGGTTTCGGCCTGGTAGGGGCCTTCGGCAAGCGCGCCGCCCTTGGCGACGCTCACGTCGAAACTCTTGACGCGGGTGCGCGCCGGATCGCACCAGGACTTGCCGGTGCGGATATCGAATTCCCAGCCGTGCCAGGGGCACCGGACGAGTTCGCCATGGCGCGTCATGCGGTATTTGCCGGGCTCGTCCGACTCGGCGAGGCCGACAACCTGGCCGCGGCAGAGATCGGCGCCCTCGTGCGGGCAGCGGTTGGCAATGGCGAAAAACTCGCCCTTGACGTTGAAAAGGGCGATGTCGCGGCCGGCGACCTTCACCAGCTTGGACTTACCGACTTCGAGTTCATCGACCTTGGCGATTACGTGACGGGCCATGCTCAGTTCAATCCATAGAAGTTGATAGCGTTTCCGGCGAAGATCGCCGCTTTTTCGGCCGCCGACAGCGGCACCTTGAAGGCGTAACGAGGGTCGTCGAAATCCCAGTGGGGATAGTCGGTCGAGAACATCAGCCGGTCGGTGCCGATCCAGTTCAACGTGTCGGTGAGGTTCCTGGCCGGGTTCGGCTCTTCCATCGGCTGGGTGGTGAACCAGATGTTGGCCTTGAGGTATTCCGAGGGCGGCCGCTTCACGTGCGGAACCTCGTCGCGCATCGCAGCCCAGGCCTTGTCCATGCGCCAGCCGAAGGCCGGTACCCAAGAGAAGCCGCCTTCGACGAAGGAGATTTTCAGGTCCGGAAACTGCTCGAAGACGCCCTCGAAGATCAGGCTAGATATCACCGACTGCATGGTCTGCACCTGGCTGTGGTGCTCCTCGATGTAATAGGACGGCCAGCCGGCGCCGGTCGCCTGATGCCCGCCGACGCCGCCGACATGCAGGGAGATCGGCAGGCCGTGGCTGACGGCCGCTTCGAAGATCGGCCAGTGGCGGCGTTTCCCGAGCGGCTCGATCGAGCGCGGTGGCAGGAGGACCTGCACGAAACGCTTATCGGAGGCGCGGCGGTTGATCTCGGCGACGGCGCTTTGCGGGTCTTCCTGGGTGGCGATGATCGAGCCGCGCAGGCGCGGTTCCGGCTCCAGGAATTTGCCGACCTGCCAGTCGTTGATGGCGGTGGCGATGGCGGTGGCGAAATTCGGATGGCGCTGGCCGCTGGCGTTGAAGCGCAGCGGCACGAGCACGCCGATATCGATGCCGAGCCCGTCGAGATGCTGTTCGCGCAGGAAGGCTAGGTCGGAACCCGGGGGACCACCTGCCGGCGGCCAGCTGTCTACGCGCGAGACCTCCGGCACCATGCGCGGATGCGACAGCGTTTCGGACAGTCCCTGGCGGGTATGGCCGCCATAGGTTGCGAGATGATCCCGCCAGCGCTGCGACAGATAGGGATGTATCTCCGCCGGCGTCTTCATCGACGGATGAATGTCGCAGTCGATCAGATTGTACTTGGTCTTCGCCTCGACCGGGCGTTCCAGCGTTTGGGTTTCGGTCATCGTGCGGCCTCCTTCTCAAAATCCGCGGCGATCCGCGGATAGGTGGCGAGCGGGTTGTCGATCAGGATCTTCTTCGTCAGTGTCTCGCCGAACCTGGCCGAGAGCGCCTTGGTGCCTTCGAACTGCGCGTGCGGGTAGTCGGTCGAAAACAGCAGGATGTCGTCGCAGTCGATGTGGTCGAGCGTGCGGGCGAGCGCATCGGTTTCGAGCGGCGCTTCGACCGGCTGCAGCGTGAAGCGGACATGCCGCTTGACGATGTCGCTCGGCTGTTCGGTGACCCACGGTGTTTCGGCGCGTACGCCGCGCCAGGTCTTGTCGGCCCGCCAGAAGAACGACGGCAGCCAGGTGAAGCCGCTT
The DNA here is from genome assembly GCF_002968555.1 of Neorhizobium sp. T6_25. NCBI lineage: Bacteria > Pseudomonadati > Pseudomonadota > Alphaproteobacteria > Hyphomicrobiales > Rhizobiaceae > Neorhizobium > Neorhizobium sp. T6_25. The sequence continues at coordinate 38,707 of NZ_PVBL01000008.1, read as the reverse complement.
TCGGCGAACACGACCTTGAGGTCCGGCACTTTGTGAAAGACGCCTTCGGCGATGAGGCTGAGGAGCTGGCTTTCGAAGATCGAGGCTTGAGCCACATAGGCCTCGACGAAGAAGCTCGGCCAGCCGGTAGCGGTCGGCGCATGGCGGTTGCTGCCGCCGGCGTGGATACAGAGCGGCAGCCTGTTGCGGGCGGCGGCCTCGTAGATTGGCCAGTAGCGGCGCCGCCCGAGCGGCTCGTCGTTCTGGGCGAGGATCATCACCTGCACGAAACGCGGGTCGGCCGCGCGTTTCTCGATCTCGGTGACCGCGAGTTCCGCGTTCTGGGCCGAGACGATGATCGAGCCGCGCAGGCGCGGCTCCTTGTCGAGCCATTCCCGCGCCAGCCACTCGTTGACGGCGCCGCAGAGCGCCGCGGCCATGTCGTCCGAATGCATGATTATCGAGCCGTGCAGCACGTTGCAGATCGCCAGCCGCGTCCCGAACGGATCGAGCGCCTGGGTGCGGACTGCCTCCAGCGTATCGCCGGCAAAACCGCTTGCCGCCTTCCAGTCAGGACGGACATTGATCGGCGCACGGGGAGGTGACGCCGTCATCGCCAGACTCATCCGATCGACGCCGCGCATGATAAAAGTTTCGCGCCAGTATTCGTCGAGGTAGGGCAGCAGCGTCGCGGTCGCCGGCGGGGCCGGATGCAGATCGCAGTCGATGCCGCCGATGGTCGACAGTCCAGGCTCGTTGCCCAGCGATCTCACCATTTCATTCATGTGAGCACTCCCATGGTCAGGGCAGGCGGTAGACGCGCTTTGCGTTATCGCGAAAGATCTGCGCGCGCTCCGTCGGCGACAGCGGCACCTTGAAGGCGTAGCGTGGGTCGTCGAAATCCCAATGCGGATAATCGGTCGAGAACATCAGCCGATCGGTGCCGACCCAGCGCAGCGTGTCGAGCAGGTGGCGGTTGTTTTCCGGCTCCTCGATCGGCTGGGTGGTGAACCAGACGTTCTCGCGGATATATTCGGACGGCGGCCGTTTCACATGCGGCACTTCCGAGCGCATCCGCTCCCACTGCTTGTCGAGCCGCCACATCAGCGGTGCCGCCCAGGCGAAGCCGCCTTCGACGACGATCAGCTTCAGCTTCGGGAACCGTTCGAAGACGCCTTCGAAGACCATGCTGGTGACGACGCTCTGCAGGCTGTGCGAGAAGGCGTAGTGCTCCTCGATATAGAAATCCAGCCAGCCGGCGCCGCTATTGGCGTGCTGGCCGTAGGCGGCCGAATGCATGCCGATCGGCATGTCGTAATGTTCGGCGGCCTCGTAGATCGGCCAGTAGCGGCGACGTCCCGCCGGCTCTACGGTGCGCGGCGGAATCGCGATCTGGGCGAAACTCCGGTCGCCGATACGCGCCTCGATTTCGGCAAGAGCCGCCGGCACGTCTTCCTGGGTGACGGAGATCGAGGCTTTGAGGCGCGGCTCCGGGCCTGTCCATTTGTCGAGCTGCCAGTCGTTGACGGCAGCGCACATGGCAGCGCCGAGTTCCTGGTTCAGCGTCGAGGAACCGGCGGCGAGCGGCTGCAGGATGCCGTATTCGATGCCGAGCGGATCGAGCAGCTGCTCCTGCAGATAGGCAAGGTCGGAGGCCGGCGGTCCGCCGTTCGGCGGCCAGGCGTCGCGGCGCATCCCGTTGCCGGGCGTCATGCGTGGGTAGGGCAGGGTGCCGACCACCGGATTGGCACTGCGCTGGCCATAGTCGGCCAGATGGTCGCGCCAGCGGACGGGCAGGAATTTCGCAAGTTCGGCGGGCGAACCGAAGGCGGGATGTATGTCGCAATCGACGATCCCGAGCTTGGCTTCGGCCCCCTTATCCTTTTCCAGAGTGGTGTCCTTGTCCAGAACGGCCTGGTTCATGGCTTAGTCCTCCAGTCGCGAATAGGTGGCGAGCGCGTTCTCCCGAACCAGCCGGTCGATCAGCCGTTCCGGGAAACCGGGGGGAATCGCGGCCTCGCCTTCGAATTGCGCATGCGGATAGTCGGTCGAGAACAACAGCATGTCGTCGCAATCGAGATGCTCGATGATGCGTTCCAGCTCGGCGGGGTCGCGCGGCGCGTCGAAGGGCTGGGTCGTCATGCGGATCTGGCGTCGGACGAGCGCTGACGGCGGTTCCTTGACCCACGGGATCTCGATGCGGGCGCCGCGCCAGTCCTTGCTCATCCGCCACATCTGGCCGGGCAGCCAGGAGACGCCGGATTCGATCAGCACGATCTTCATGTCGGGGAACTTGCCGAGCACGCCTTCGGAAACGAAACTGCCGACCTGGGCTGCAAAACCCTGGACCTGGTGGACGTAATCCTCGGCGAGATAGGAGAGGAAACCGCTCTGGCTCGGCGCGTGGCGGTAGGCGCTGCCGGCATGCACGCCGAGCGCAAAACCATGGCGCTGGGCGGCCTCGTAGACCGGCCAATAGATGCGGCGGCCGAGCGGCATCTCGCCCATGCAGAGCGTCAGCACCTGCACGAAACGCTTGTCATCGGCGAAACGCTCGATCTCCTCGACGGCGGCTTCCGGGTTCTGCATCGGCAGGACGAGCGAGGCGCGCAGGCGCGGGTCGCGGTCGAGCCATTCCGTCTTCAGCCAGTCGTTGGTGGCGCGGCAGACGGCGGTCGCAAGATAGGGATCGTAGATCGCGTGCACGGCGGTGACGCAGTTGAGGATCGCGTATTTGAGACCGTAGGGATCGAGCAGGTTTTTCCGCAGCTTTTCGACGCCCTTACCCTCCGTCGCCTTCCAGTCCTCCCGGAAGAACGGCTTGGTGCGGGTCGGGAAATTGGTGAGCTCGAGACGGTCGACATCGCGCGTCGTGACGATCTCGCGCCAGTAGTCGTCGAAATAGGGAAGAAGATCCTCTCGCCCCGGCGCGTCCGGATGAACGTCACAATCGATCGCGCCCAATTGCGAAAGCACAGGGCGCTGCTGGGTCACAGCAGTATCCACCGCTTAAAACCTCCCTTGTCTGTCGGCCCGGCCGCTCGTTTCGCGGCGAACCTGAACCTCACTCCCGGGCGGCGTGTCGAAACGACGGCACCCTCGCATCAGCGATGCGTTTCCTCGATTTGGGAGGGTAAGCGGCACGGGGAGCCAAGAGAATATGCTTTTTCATCGTAGCGGCTTTCTCGATTCGAGAAAGCCAATCGGCTTTCAGTTTTTCTCCTGGAGCAAAGGCGTGGCGCTCACGCTGCTCGATCACCTGGAACGAGAGCTGCGTGCATATGGATGCGCAGCCATTCCATCAGCGCACGCACGGTCGGTTTCCGCGCCTGGGTCTGGGGGATGAGCGCCTTCAGCCAGAGTTCCGCCACCGGATAGTCGGGCAGGAGCTCGATCAGCTTGCCGGTCCGGATCGATTCTTCCGCCACGTAATTCGCCACCATGGCGACGCCACGGCCCCGTAGCGCCAGGTCGTGCAGGATCTGGGTATCGTTGGCGCTGAAGGAGGAGCGCACCTCGACATCGATCGGGCCGCCGGGGCTGCGGAAGGACCAGGTCGAACCCGTCGCGTGGAACGTCAGGCAGATGTGATTGACCAGATCGCGCGGATGTTTGGGCAGGCCGCGGTTTTCGAGATAGTCGGGAGCGGCGCAGAGTTTCCGCGGATAGGGGCAGAGCGGTTCGTCGACGACGTTGGAATAGGAGGCGGGCAGGGCGCCGAGCGCGATGTCGTATCCTTCTTCCGCCGGATTGACGGAGCGATCGACCAGGGCAAGATCCATGGTGACGTTCGGGTTCTCCTGCTGGAAATCGCTCAGGATGCGAGCGAGGAAGGCGATCGTCACCGTCGTCGGCGCCTTTATCCTCAAATGTCCCTCGATCCGCTGGGCGACGGCCGCCGCTCCGCTGATCGCATCGTCGATCTCCTTGACCAGGGATTGGTAGCGGGGCAGGTAGCGCTCGCCGATCTCCGTCAGGATGATCTGGCGGGTCGAGCGGACGAAGAGTTTCACCCGCATCTGGTCTTCCAGCCGGCTGATGCGTTTGGTCACGACCGAGGGTGCTACGCCGAGATGACGGCCGGCCGCCGAAAAGCTTCCGGACCGGGCAACCGCCAGAAACGTGCGGATATTGATAAGCGTATCCAATGTCTTAGGTCTCCCATGCCGCCCTGTCGGGCAGCCCTCCGCGTAAACGGTAACACAATTCATCTTTCTATTTTCGAGAAAAGTGAATGTAAAAAAATGGTGCTTTTCCCCTGCACGGGAAAAGGTCAATCTAACAGAAGAGGGAATTCCGGTGCCGGGCGGCATCGCCGCGACCGGCAGGGAGAGCCGGCGCAGATCGGAGTTCAGATAAAGGGAGTTTGCAGTTGGCCAAGGCCGATCCTGTCCGAACTGAAGGTCTGAACGCTCCGCATCATGCGGTGCTTATCAGGGACCTTGTCAATCGCACGGTGCGCGCCAGATCGTTTCTGGAACATCGGTGAGCGATCGGGATTGAGCCGGGGTTTTGGGCCCGGTTGCAGCTGCTCGGGAAAACGCCACCGCTTGCGGTGAAAAGGGAGATCGCGGTCGATGACCGCAGAAATTTTGAGCGTCGAGTGCCGGGATCGGGTCCCGGGCGCGATGCTCGATCGTCGGTTCCAGGGAGGAGAGACTCGTGACGACAAACACATCCATGACTTCGGTCATTCAGAAGGCTTCGGCCATTCAAAAATGGTCGCGCCGGATTTTCATGGCGGCTGCGGGCAGCCTTGCCATCTCGGCGGCGGCCGGCCTTCCTGCCTTCGCGCAGGATGCCGAGTGGCAGAAGGTGATCGACGCGGGCAAGAAGGAGGGCTCGCTCGTCCTCTATACAGCGCTCGTCGGCCAGCCGAGCACCAAGCAGATCGCCGAGGCCTTCACCAAGCAATACGGGATTTCCGTCGAGGTGCTTGAAGCGCGCGCCTCCGAGATCCGCGAGCGCGTCCGCGTCGAGCAGGCCGCCGGCCGCTTCGCCGCCGACGTGATGTTCACCAGCGAAGGGCAGACCATGCTCTACGACAAGGAGGACAAGTCCGTCGATCCGCTGCCGGCGACCCCGAATTCTCAAAAGATCGGCGACAAGTTCAAGCTCAAGGTGCCGATGGCCTCGGTCATGACCATTCCCTACGGGATCATGATCAATACCGGCCTCGTGAAGCCTGCGGACGAGCCGAAGAGCTGGAAAGACATTGCCGATCCCAAGTGGCAGGGCAAGATCCTGTCCGACGACCCGCGCGCGATCGGTGCCGGTTACCTCTGGTTCTTCTCGACCCATGACAAGATCGGCGAAGACTATTTGAGGAAGGTCGCGAGCCAGAAGCTCGTCTTCACCCGCGACCAGCGCGAATCGCAGCGCCGTACCGCACGCGGCGAATATTCGATCTACATGCCGGTCATCATGACCGATTTCTCGGATCTGAAGGGGCTGCCGGTCAAGTTCATCATTCCGGAGGAGGGCGTTCCCTACGTTCTTTACGGCAACGTCATGCTCAAGAAGGCTCCGCACCCGAACGCCGCCAAGCTCTATCTCGACTTCATGCAGAGCCCGGTCGTGCAGAAAATCTATGCGAGCCTCGGCTACGGTCCCGTCCTTCCCGGCATGACCGAGGGGCTGCCGGCGGACGTCAAGGCGATTTCCGAAGCCAAGCTCTACGGCACCACGGACACGACCCGCCAGAACGAGATGCTGGCCAAGTCCAAGGACATCTTCAAGTAAGCCTCCCAGGCCGCCGCCGGTCCGATGTTCGGGCCGGCGGTGCCGTTCTTCATACCCGGAGCCGCGAGGATCCCATGACGATTATCCACAATCGCCCCCTAGACGACATCGCCGAAACCGCGCCGACGATCGCCGGCAATGCTTTCACGCGCGCCTTTTCGGGCGGATCGCTGTGGCGTCTGATCGGCATGCTGGTGCTGATCCTGATCCTCGGCTTCCTGACGATCTATCCGCTCGCCATGCTGCTCTACGGTAGCCTGCATTCCACGCCGCCCGGCATGGCCGGCGAGTTCAATCTGAACGGCTACCGGTCGATCATGACCACCCAGAACCTCATCGTTCTGGCCAACACGATCGGCATATCGCTTGCCAAAACCATACCGTCGCTGACGATCGCGGTGTTTCTCGCCTGGATTGTCGCGCGCACCGACACGCCGTTCCGGGGCACGCTGGAAGTGCTGATCACGCTGCCGTTCTTCATTCCGCCGATCCTGACCGCCATGGCCTGGGGCATGCTCGCCAACCCGCAGGTGGGCGTCATCAACATGGTCTGGCGCTGGCTGACCGGTGGTACCGATCCGCTCGTCAACATCTATTCCTATGGCGGCGTCATCTGGCACATGTGCCAGTATTCGATCCCGTTCCTTTTCCTTTTCATGGTCGACGCCTTCCGGGCGATGGACCCGTCGCTCGAGGAATCGAGCCGCATGTGCGGCGCCTCGCGCTGGACGACCTTCCGCAAGATCACCCTGCTCCTGATGCTGCCGGTGCTGACCAGTTCCTTCATGCTGAGCTTCATCAAGGGCATCGAGACCTTCGAGTCGGCGCTGTTCTTCGGTCTGCCCGCGGGCATCAAGGTGATCACCACCGACATCTACGAGTCGATCAACCACCGCGCCACGCCCGACTACCAGTACGCGACGTCGCTTTCCTTCGCGATCATGGGGCTGATGTTCCTGCTCGTCATCTGGCAGTGGTGGATGCTGCGCGGCAAGAGTTTCCAGACCGTCACGGGCAAGGGGTTTCGCCCGAGCGTCATGGAACTCGGCCCCTGGCGCTGGGTCACCTTCGCCTTCTGTGTGCTGTTCTTCTTCATCACGGTGGTGTTGCCGATCGGACAGCTGATGCTCGGCTCGTTCTTCCGCTTCTTCGGCTTCTACACCTATGACATGCTGACCCTGGAACACTACAGGTCCGTCTTCGCCAACAGCGAATTCTGGCGGGCGGTCCGCAATACGATGGTGCTCGGTCTGCTCGGCGCCACCGCGACCATGGCGCTCGGCGCGATTGTCGCCTACATCTCGGTGCGAACCCGCTGGCGCGGACGCAACCTGATCGACAGCATGGCCTGGCTTCCCTGGATGATGCCGGGCATGGTGCTCGGTGTCGGTTTCCTCTGGGCGTTTGCGATGCTGCCCGGCCCGATCCCGATCTATGGCACCATCTGGGCGCTGCTGCTTGCCTATATCGCGCTCGGCACGCCGGTCTCCGTGCGGGTGATGACCGGCGCCTATCACCAGCTTTCCTATGACCTCGAAGAATGCTCGCGCGTTCACGGCGCAAGCTGGTTCCAAACCATGTGGCGGATCATGGTGGCGCTTGCCTGGCCGGCCTTTGCCGTCGGCTGGGTGCTGACCTTCTTCGGCATCATGCGCGAGCTGTCGGCGTCGATCCTTCTCTATTCGGTGGGGTCGGAAACACTGGCGGTCGTGCTGATGAAACTGTGGGCCAACGGCAATGCCGAACAGGTGAGCGTCATCGGCCTGATGATGATGCTTCTGGTCATCGTATTCCGCTGGGTCCAACTCAGCTTCATCAAGGCCCGCATCAGCAAGCTCTAGGCTTCAGGCCCGGCGGCTGCGGCCGCCGGTCGATTTTTGGTTGTCGTTTAAGCGGATCCTGGCATCCGCTCCGAAAGGAAGAGAAATATGGCTTCGGTGACGCTCGAAAACGTGAGCCGCATGTATGGCGCGATAACTGCCGTGGACAACGTGAACCTGAAGATCAAGAGCGGCGAGTTTGTCACGCTGCTCGGGCCGTCGGGCTGCGGCAAGACGACGACGCTGCGCATGGTGGCGGGCCTCGAGAAGAATACCGGCGGCCGCATCGCGATCGGCGACAATGTCGTCTCGGATTCGGAGAAGGGCTATTTCGTGCCCTCCGAACGCCGCCGCCTCGGCATGGTCTTCCAGTCCTATGCGATCTGGCCGCATATGACGGTGTTCGACAACGTCGCCTATCCGTTGCGCATCCGCCGTCGGCCGGAGAAGGAAATCAACGATCGCGTCATGAACGCACTGCGTCTCGTCGAGATGGAGCAATATGCCGAGCGTCCGTCGCCGGCGCTCTCCGGCGGCCAGCAGCAACGCGTGGCGATCGCCCGTGCGCTCGTGTTCGAGCCGGAAGTGCTGCTGCTCGACGAGCCGCTTTCCAACCTCGACGCGCGCCTGCGCACCCAGATGGGCGACGATTTCCGCGCCCTGCAGCAGCGCCTGAAGATCACCGCGCTTTACGTCACCCACGACCAGGCGGAAGCCATGGCGCTGTCCGACCGCGTGGTCGTCATGCATGGCGGCAAGATTCTGCAGGTCGGCGCGCCGGAGGAAATCTACCGCCGGCCGGAAAACCGCCAGGTGGCTGCCTTCTTCGGAACGCCCAATCTCCTGAACGCGACGGTCAAGGACTGCCGCCCGAACGGCGGGCAATATTACAAGCTCTCGGTCGAAGGCCAGGGCTGGTCCGGCGACTGTCATGCGGCAACCGAAATGCCGAAGGGCGCGGATGTCACGGTGATGGTTCGGCCGGAAAACCTGCATGTCCGGGACGCCGGCCAGGTGAACGGCGATCTTTCATGGTCGGGCGAGGTTTCGCAGGCGATCTTCCGCGGCTCCCACCGCTCGATCATGGTCAAGACCCCGGCGCAGACCCTGCATGTCGAGGCCTCGTCGCTTTCCCATGTCGATATCGGCCGCCCGGTCACGGTTGCTGCACCCGTGGAGGCTGCCTGGGCCGTAAGGAACTGATCGGTCCGGGCTCAGGCCTCCAATAGGGAAAACTTGCGTTTTGTCGCAGATATTCAATATTGAAGCGATGTTCCCGCCGGTTTGTCTTCGTCCGGCGCGATCCGCATTTCGATATGGCGCAGGTGAGGCCCAAGCATGACCACAGGCACCCGAACTCAGAATCCTCCCGGGCCTGAGAAGCAGGAGACCCGCCAGCAGCACGTGATCGACAAGCTGAGGACCTGGGCGAGCGACGGCACGATCGATCCGCGCAAGAAACTCTCCGAATCAGGGCTTGCCGAGGCGCTCGGCGTGTCGCGCACGCCGATCCGGCATGCGCTGGCGGTGCTCGTCGAAGAAGGCGTGCTGCAACGGGTCGGCGCCCGAGGCTACCGTGTCCGGGCCTACAAGGTTGCAGACGTGATCGAGGCGATCGAGCTACGCTCGATGATCGAAGGTTATGCCGCCAAGAAGATTGCCAGCGAGGGCCCGTCGCCGACGCTCTTGGCCGAACTCAAGGATTGCCTGCGGGAAGGTGACGATATCTTCGAGAACGGCGGCATCGACGATCCGGTCAACGAGGAGCGTTATGCGGCGATGAACCTGCGTTTCCACACGCTGATCATCGAGGCCGGCGGGGGAAACCTGCTGCACCAGCTCACCAGCCTTTTCGACCGCGTGCCGTTCGGCGCGCCGGATTCGATCCGCTTCGACAACATCACCCGCAAGGAGCGGGCGCAGCACCTGCATTATGCGCACTGGCAGCACCACCACATGGTCTCGGCGCTGATCGCCCGCGACGGTGCCCGTGCCGAAAGCCTTTTTCGCGAGCATGGGGAAGGCGTGAAGATCAGCCTCGGCATCAGCAAGGGGCTTTTCGCGATCGATGGTTCGCGCATCCTGCCGATCTTCGACCTCGACAGTCCGGCCGGTCATATCAATGGCCTGATGCAAGACGAAATCGAGGATTAGGCCCACGTACCGGCGGTAGGGGATTCCCAGTTTGGGATCCCAAGTTACCAAATTCCCCGTTAAAGAGCGGCAATCCGGATCCGTTTGGTTTTTCCGCACTGCATCAATTTTCACCAATATATTATAGAAACGGCGCAATTCTAATGGGCCGTCGCGGCGCTTTTCGTCGGTCGGCCCAATATGGGTATTGTATCCCAAAAATGATTGCTCTATGAATTGCTCGGACCGGGAGGAAGGCCTCGATTTCCGCCAAGCCGTCGAGGCGAGGCTCGAGAACCGGGCTTGTTAGGGAGGAGATGGCGGGAGGAGACCGCTGACCCTCAATTGCACGAGACATCTTGAGAGGATGCATATCGTATCCGGAACCGGCCTTGCCGGCGGGCGGCATGCAGGAGAACAACCGAGGGAAGGTTAAGACAATGCCGAAGAATCTGACCCAGATCCTGAAAGAAAAGGGTAATACTGTCGAGATGCTGCGCAATTCGCGCATCGGCATGTATATCTATCCGGTCGTCGCACCGGAGTTTTCGAACTGGCGCACCGAGCAGATGGCCTGGCGCCATTCGGCAGTCCTGTTCGACCAGTCCCACCACATGGACGAACTGATCGTCGAAGGCCCGGACGCATCCAGGTTCCTGGAAAGCCTGGCGATCAACAGCTTTGCCAATTTCGGCGTCGATCGCGCCAAGCATTACGTTCCGGTGACGCCTGCCGGACACGTCATCGGCGACATGATCATCTTCCGCGAACGTGACGACAAGTTCGTGCTCGTCGGCCGTGCGCCGACCGCCAACTGGCTGCGCTACAACGCTTCGCTCGGCAAGCACGACGTCAAGCTCACCCACGACCCGCGTTCGCCTTCGCGCCCGGACGGCAAGGAAGTCAATCGCGTTCACTACCGCTTCCAGATCCAGGGGCCGGACGCTCCGAAGATCTTTGAAAAGATGAATGGCGGCCCGATCCCCGACATCAAGTTCTTCCATGTCGACTGGATCAATATCGGTTCCAAGAAGGTCCAGGCCCTGCGCCACGGCATGGCCGGCGCTCCCGGTCTCGAAGTCTGGGGTCCCTATGCCGAGAAGGACGAGGTCCGCGAGATCATCGTCAAGGCCGCAAAGGATGCCGGCGTCGACCTCTACCTCGTCGGGGCGCGCGCCTATTCCACCAACACGCTGGAATCCGGCTGGATTCCGTCGCCGCTGCCGGGCATCTACACCGGCGCCGAACTGCAGGGTTATCGCGACTGGCTGACGGAAGACAGCTATGAAGCGACCGGCTCGATCGGCGGCAGCCTCGTCTCCGACAATATCGAAGACTATTACGTCAATCCGTACGAACTCGGTTACGGCATCTACATCAAGTTCGACCACGACTTCGTCGGCCGCGAAGCGCTGGAAAAGATGAAGGGTCAGCCGCAGCGCAAGAAGGTCACCTTCGAGTGGAACGCGGAAGACGTGATGAAGGTCATCGCCTCGAACTTCGTTCCCGGCGGCGAGGCCTACAAGTGGATCGACCTGCCGCAGCCGAACTATGCGTCTTCGAGTGCCGACAGGATCATGCATGGCGACAAGGTCGTCGGCATGTCGATGTTCAACGGCTACAGCTACAACGAACGCTGCATGCTATCGCTCGGCGTCGTCGATGCCGACGTCCAGGAAGGCGACGTCCTGACGCTGATCTGGGGCGAACCGAACGGCGGCACGGGCAAGACGTCGATCGAAAAGGGCCACAAACAGGCCGAAATCCGCGTCCGCGTCTCGCCGACCCCCTATGCCGCCGAAGCCCGGGAAAACTATGCCGAAAGCTGGCGCACCAAGAAGGTCTGAAGTCCTCCAGGATGTTGTACGAGAACGGCGCCTCCGGGCGCCGTTTTTGCGTTTTGGGGGCGACGGGAGGGACAGTTGCCCCTGTTTTTAGCCAGCATCCCCCATCTTGCCCGGGTTCATGATCCCCAGCGGATCGAGCGCCGCCTTGATCTTCTTCATCACGTCCACCGCCTTGCCGTGTTCGCGGCGCATGAACTTGAGCTTGGCGATGCCGATGCCGTGTTCGCCGCTGGCCGTGCCGCCGACGGCGAGCGCCCGTTCGACGACGCGATCGGCCATCTCGTCGGCTTTCTTAAGATGCTCCGGATTGTTCGGATCGATCAGGTAGGCGGTGTGGAAATTGCCGTCGCCGACATGGCCGATGATCTGGCCCGTCAGCGAGGAGGCGTCGATGTCCGCGCGCGCTGCGACGATGCTCTCTGCCAGCCTGGAGATCGGCACGCAGATATCGCCGGTATAGAGCTCAAAGCCCGGAATGATCGCCTTGGTCGCCCAGAAAAGGTCGTGGCGAGCCTGCCAGAGTTTTGCCCGCTCGTCGGCATCGGCCGTCCAGCGGAAGGAGATCGCATTGTGGCCCTTGGTGATCTCTTCGACGAGCTTCGCCTGTTCCTCGACCCAGGCGGACGTGCCGTGGAATTCGAAAAACAGCGTCGGGGCGACCGGCATATCCAGCTTGGAATAGTTGTTGACGCTGGCGATCGCCACTTCGTCCAGAAACTCCACGCGGGCGATCGGAATACCATATTGCACCGCCTCGATCACCGCTTCGACGGCATTGGCGACAGTCGGGAAAGGACAGAAGGCAACCGACACGGCTTCCGGAATGGGATGCAGGCGGACGGTGAGTTCGGTAATCACGCCAAGCGTGCCTTCGGAGCCGACGAAGAGATGCGTCAGGTCGTAGCCCGACGAGGATTTTCTGGCCCGCGAGCCGGTCTGGATCGCCTCGCCATCGGGTGTCACCACCCGGAGAGCCAGCACGTTTTCGCGCATCGTGCCGTAGCGGACCGAAGTGGTGCCGCTGCCGCGCGTCGACGCCATGCCGCCGATCGAGGCGTCGGCGCCGGGATCGACCGAGAACATTAGGCCGGTTTCGCGCAGGTCGACATTGAGCTGCTTGCGGGTGACGCCGGGCTGGACAACGGCCAGCAGGTCCTCGGGCCGGATTTCGAGGATCCTGTTCATCTCGCGGGTATCGAGCGAGATGCCGCCGCGGATCGGGATCGTATGGCCTTCCATCGCGGACCCCGCACCGAAGGGCACGACCGGTACGCCATGCGCAGCACAGGCAGAAACGATCGCCCGGACCTCTTCTTCGGTGCGCGGAAAGGCGACGGCATCGGGCAGGTGAGGGGTGAGCCGCGACGTGTCATGGCTATGATGCTCCCGGACGGAAGCCGAGGTCACCAGCCTGTCGCCGAGAATGCCTTTGAGTTTCGCAATCGTCTGACCGACCGGCGTGACGAGATCATCCATTTTTTCTTCCTCCCTGATGCCGCAATGATGACTTGAATAATCGTGCCCCTCGATCCGGTACGGATCCAAAGCAACCAGGGCCGAAAATCCTGGCGCGTCCCGGCGTTTCCGTGAACGGTTTTGGACGCCGATACCGTATCCCAACCGGTCGGCCGGCAGCTTCTACCGGCCGAACATTCCCTCCTTCAGATCAGGGTCTCCCAGCCCCGCCTTGTTACCCCATTCTTCCTGCCGTGTATGCATGAAGTGCTGTCGCGAAATTCTAGACGGTTTGAACCGCGGTTGAAGTGCCTATCTGAAAAATCTCAGGGGCCCTGACTTTTTGTATCCCAAAGCGAAATGGAAGCTTGTTGTTTCAGCATGGATGTGTTGAAATTCGAACGTTCGGGTAGGCGATGTCGGGAGGACGGCGTCACCTTGGGAGACCGGGCATGGGAGGAAATCGATGTATACACCACTGGCCGGAACAGTTGCATCTGCCACAGACGCGGCGGGTTCGGTTTCGGCTGCGGAAATGACGCGCGGCCGCGTCGTCGCCGACCTTTCGCCGGCCGTTTTTATGGGCGCCGCAATTGCGTCTCGTCACGAAATTTCCAACGACTTCGGCGATCTGCCCGGGACTTGAACTCTCCTGGTGGGTTGACCGCGATATTCGCTGGCCGCAGCGGGGAGGGAGCCCCGCCGGCCTCTGATCTCAAAGGGAGGAGAAACACATGAAACTGAAGGCATTGCTCGCTTCGGCCTGCCTCGCGGCGCTGATTGCACCCGCTCACGCCGCCGACGTGGAACTGACATTGTCGCACTGGGTCCCCGCCACCCATGCGCTGCAGCCGGGCGGGATGGAGCCTTGGGCGAAATCGATCAAGGAAGCGTCCGGCGGGCGCATCAACATCACCATATACCCCGCCTCTCAGCTCGGTGCCGCACCCGATCATTACGACATGGCGCGCGACGGCATCGTCGATATCGGCTTCATCAATCCGGGTTATCAGCCGGGGCGCTTCCCGATCATCGCGGCGGGCGAAATTCCCTTCCTGATCGCCAATGCCAAGGGCGGGTCGCGGGCGCTCGACGAATGGTATGGGCAGTACGCCCAGAAGGAAATGAAGGACGTCTACGTTTGCATGGTGCATCTGCATGATCCGGGAACGCTGCACGGCGTCAAGGGACCGATCCAGGTTCCTGCCGACCTGAAGGGCAAGAACATCCGCCCGGCGCACGCGACCATGGCCCGCATGGTGAGCTCGCTCGGGGCCGCATCGGTGCAGGTGCCGGCGGGCGAAATGCGCGAGCTGATCTCCAAGGGCGGTGCCGACATGACCGCCTCGCCCTGGAACTCGATCTATACGTTCGGTCTGCAGGACGTGACCAAGCATCATCTCGACCTGCCGTTCTACGCCACAACCTTTGCCTTCGTGATGAACAAGGCCAAGATCGAAGGGCTTTCCGCCGCCGACCGCAAGGTGATCGACGATCACTGCACCCCCGAATGGGCCGAGAAGATGGCCAGCAAATGGGCCGATGCGGAAGCGGCCGGGCGCCAGAAGATGATCGATGCGGGCGGCCACACCCTCTACAAGCCGACCCCGGACGAGGTGGGCCTCTGGAAAAAGGCGACAGGTTCGCTGCAGGGCGAATGGGAGACTGCAGCCACCAAGGCCGGCATAGACGCGAAGGCAGCCTGGGCGAGCCTGCAGGAGACGCTCAAGAAATACGGCGCCGACGTGAAATAACCCGTGCGGGACCATTGGCAGGCGGGTGCTGTCGCGGCGCCCGCCCTTTTCCATCCGTTCATCGAGTGCTGTCCATGAACCGCTATCTGGAACGCTTCAGCGACGTGGTCGATCTTGTAGCAGGCATCCTGCTGGGGCTGTGTACCATCCTGATCGTCGCTTCCACCGTTGGCCGCTATGTTCTGGCGTGGCCGATCCCCGACTCCTTCGATATCTCGCGCTATCTGATCGGCGCCTGCATCATGTGGGGCCTGGCGTCGCTCGGTTATCGCGGCGGGCACATCGCGGTCGACCTGCTCTACGAGCCGATGGGGCCGCGGGGGCGCCGCGTCCTCAATTTCATCGCCTGGGCGCTGCTCCTCGTCTTCACGGCCATGCTCGCCTACATGATGTTCTTCCGCCTCGCCAGCGCCTATCGGAGCAATGAAGCGACGTTCGATCTGCGCATCCCCGTCTGGCCGTTGATCGGGCTGATCTGGCTCGGCTGCGCATCGGCCGTCGTCACCACCGCGATCTCGCCTTTCGTTCGGCGCGAACCTGAAGATATCGATCCGCTTGAGGGCCATGGTGTATGAATACCGCTGATCTCGTCGCTATCGGCGGCTTTGTCGCCATGTTCGTGCTCATGGGCCTGCGCGTTCCGCTCGGCGTTTCGATGGGGCTGGTCGGCATATTCGGCTTTGCCGCCATGCGCGGCATGTCGCCGGCGCTCAACCTGCTGACGACATCGCCGATCCGCGTCATTACCGACTTCAACCTGACGCTCGTGCCGTTCTTCATCCTGATGGGGGCCTTTGCCACCAATTCCGGCATGTCGCGGGAATTGTTCAGGACGGGCAATGCCTGGCTCGGACAGTTCCGGGGAGGACTCGCCCTCTCAACGATCGGCGCCTGCGCCGGATTTGCGGCGATCTGCGGCAGTTCGATTGCGACCGCCGCGACGATGACCCGCATCGCGCTGCCCGAGATGCGCAAGGCGAAATACGCCGATGCCACCTCGACCGGCGTTATCGCCGCAGGCGGCACACTCGGCAT
This sequence comes from Neorhizobium sp. T6_25, assembly GCF_002968555.1. NCBI lineage: Bacteria > Pseudomonadati > Pseudomonadota > Alphaproteobacteria > Hyphomicrobiales > Rhizobiaceae > Neorhizobium > Neorhizobium sp. T6_25. The sequence goes on along the minus strand of NZ_PVBL01000008.1, from coordinate 22,942 downwards.
CCTGATCCCGCCTTCGGTGATCATGGTCGTCTACGCCTTTCTGACGGAGACGGATGTCGCGCAGCTGCTGATGGCCGGCATCATCCCCGGCATCATGGCGACCTTCATGTACATGGCGACGGTGCTGATCGCCCATGGCAAGCGGTTGCCGCCCGGAAAGCCGTTCGAGCTGAGGGAAGCTCTCGCATCGCTTCGGGACGTCTGGGCCGTCATGCTTCTTTTCATTTCCGTCATCGGGGTCATCTATCTCGGTATCGCAACCGCGACGGAAGCGGCGGCGGTCGGGGCCCTGATGACCATGGTCATCGGCGTGTTGCGCGGCCGGCTAAACTATCGGTCCATCATGGCCAGCCTCGTGGAGTCGCTCCGGACGTCGGTTTCGCTGTTCAGCGTGCTGATCGGCGCCATCCTGTTCGGCTATTTCCTGGCGATCACGCAGTCGCCGCAGAAGCTGACGGCACTGCTGGTCGGAATGGATCTCGGGCCATATGGGACGCTGACGCTGATCCTGGTCATTTTCCTGATCGCCGGGGCTTTGATGGACGAGATGGCGATGATCATCCTGCTCGTGCCGATCGTCTTCCCGGTCATCAGCCATCTTGGCTTCGACCCCGTCTGGTTCGGCATCATCATCGTCGTCGCCTGCCAGCTCGGCATGATCATGCCGCCTGTCGGCATCAATGTCTTCGTGATCAATTCGATTGCGAAGGACGTGAAGATCACCACGATCTACGGCGGCGTCATGCCTTTCATTCTCAACGATATCATCCGGCTTTTCCTGCTGGTGGCGTTCCCGGTGATCTCGCTCTGGCTGCCGCAAACGATGAGATAACGCACATGATGGCACCAAGCCTCAGACAGCTTTGCGAAATCCGCGCCGAACTCGGCACGCCGATCGAGAAGGGAGGCGGCCCGGGCGGCCGCTGGCGGATCATCCCGATCATCGGCGGCGTGGTCGAAGGGGAGCGCCTTTCCGGGCGCGTCCTCAATCTCGGCGCGGACTGGCAGAGCGTCTATGATGCCGGTTACGCGGAACTCGACACGCGTTACGTGATCGAGACCCATGACGGGGCGATGATCGACATCCGCAATTTCGGTTTCAGGCACGGGCCGCCGGACGTGCTGGCAAGGCTGGCGGCGGGCGAGACGGTCGATCCGGCGCTCTATTACATGCGCACGACGCCGCGCCTGCAGACCGGCGACCCGAGATACGCCTGGCTCAACCACACCATGTTCATCGGCACCGGCGAGCGTTTGGCAAATGCGGTCAGGATCGGCGTTTTCGAAGTGCTGTGATCCACCGGACATTTCAAAACAAGAAGGCCGCCGGATCATGAACCCGGCGGCCTTTCTGTTTGGCCTCTATGGCCTCAGGCCATGTGGATCGTCTTGACCTCAAAGTAGTTTTCGAGGCCTTCGGGACCACCCTCGCGGCCAATGCCGGACTGCTTGAAACCGCCGAAGGGATGATGGATGTCGACGATCATGCCGTTGACCGTCACGCTGCCGGTCCGCATGCGGCGGGCAAAGGCATAACCTCGCTCCGGATCGGAGCTGAAGACCGCGCCGGACAGGCCGTAGGTGCTGTCGTTGGCGATCTTCGCCGCTTCGTCATCGTCCTTGTAGCTGATGATCGAGACGACCGGGCCGAAGATTTCCTCCTGGGCGATCTTCATGTCCATCGTCACGTCGGTGAAGACGGTCGGCTCGATGAAATAGCCCTTGTCGAGACCGGCCGGGCGGCCGCCGCCGCAGGCAACCGTCGCACCGCCTGCGCGGCCGGCAGCGATATAACCTTCGACGCGGGCAAGCTGGCGGGCCATGGTGAGCGGGCCCATCTGGGTGGTCGGATCGGCTGGGTCGCCGACCTTGATGTTCTTCACTGCGCCGACATAGAGGTCGATGAATTCCTGTTTGCGGGACTCCGGCACCAGGATGCGGGTCAGCGAGAAGCAGACCTGCCCGGTGATCGGCATGGAATAGACCATCAGCGCCGGCAGCGCCTTTGCGAAGTCGGCGTCGTCGAGAAGCACGGCTGCGGACTTGCCGCCGAGTTCGAGGCTGACGCGGGTCAGGCGGTCGGCGCAGGCGGCAGCGATCGTCTTGCCGGCAATCGTCGAACCGGTGAACGACACCTTGTCGATGCCCTTGTGGCGCACGAGATAATCGCCGCCTTCGCGGCCGGCCGGCACCAAGTTGAAGACGCCCTTCGGAATGCCTGCCTGCTCGATGCATTCGGCGAGCAGATAGGCGTCCAGCGGAGTTTCCGGTGAGGGCTTGGCGACAATCGTGCAGCCGGCGGCAAGCGCTGCCGAGACCTTGTAGTTCAGCAGCACCATCGGCGCATTCCACGGGGTGATCGCGGCGCAGACGCCGACTGGCTCACGCACGACGCGGACTTCGCCGCCATCGGCGCGCTTGCGCTGATCGACGAACTCGTCGTTCTCGATCAGGCCGGCATAATAGTTGTAGAGGCCCGGGTTCTGGCCGACCAGCTTCTTGGTCAGGAAGATCGGCGCGCCGACCTGGGTCGTCCAGGCATTGGCGATCTCGTCGAGGCGTGCGGTCAACAGGTCTGCGACCTTGCGCAGGTAACCGGCGCGTTCCTTGAAGGTCATGCGCGGCCATGGGCCGTTGTCGAAGGCGTCGCGGGCGGCGGCAACGGCCTTGTCGATATCGGCGTTGCTGGCTTCCGGATAGCTCATCAGCACTTCTTCGGTCACCGGCGAGATGACGTCGAGCTTGTTGGTGCCGAGTGGCGCGACCCATTCACCGCCGATGAAGAACTTTTCGGGGGTTTTCAGGACCTGTTCGTTTCTGACAGCGACATTCATTTCAGTCTCCTCCTCGGATAGAATGATTTCCAAAAGCCGCGGCCCCTTCCTCTTGAGAAGGTCCCGCAGGCATGACGACAGCTCGTCGCCGTTTTCGCAGCGAACGGCCTTGCAGCCCTGCGCTTCGGCGATTTGCACGAAATCCATGTGGCCGATGTCGACGCCGTCAATGCGGCCGGAGCCGCTCCGCTCGGCAATCGCCTTCAGCACCTTGTAGCCGCCGTTGTTGAGGATGACGATCATCAGATCGGCATCGTATTCGACGGCGGACCAGATCGACTGGATGGAATAGAGGCTCGATCCGTCGCCGATGACGGCGATGACCGGCTGTTCCGGCTTGGTCAGGGCCGCACCGACCGAGCCGGGCAGGGCATACCCGAGCCCGCCGCTGGCGGTGGCGAAAAAGCCGCCGGGCCGTTCGATCGGGAAGAAGTCATGCAGCGCGTCACGGCCGCTTGGGGCTTCCTCGAAGACGATGCTATCCGGCGAGCGAACGTCGGCGAGCGTCTGGTAGAAGAATTCCTGGGTGATGCCCTTCGGTGTTTTCAGGCGCGGAATGGTGCGGGTCGGTCCGCTCGTTCGTGGCGCACGGCAGCGCAGGCGGTAGACGAGGCTTTCGGTAGCGGCGCGCAGGTTCGAGACCATCGCGTTGCCGACGATCGCGCTCGCGGCCTGGGCCGGGTCGTCGGTGATCAGCCACAGTTCCGCACCTGCCGGGATATCCGGGCCGGAGCCGGCGAAATGATAGGTGAAGGCCGGCGCGCCGAGCACCAGCACGAGATCGGCGCCATGCAGGCAGTTCGCGAGCTTCGGCTGGAAGGCCGGCAGGAAGCCGGCAAACAGAGGATGGCGCTCCGGAAAACTGCAGCGGGACGAAAGCGGGCTCACCCACACCTTCGCCTGCAGGATTTCCGCAAGCCGTACCGTGGCATCCCAGGCATTGTCGATATCGACGCCCGGTCCGACAACGAGCACCGGCTCCTTGGCATCGTTCAGCCGGCGGGCCAGATCGTCGAGCGCCGAGGCTGGGGCGCTGATCACCGTTTCCACGTCGCGGATGGCAATCGGGGCTGCCTGTGCCTGCCAGTCGCTCAACGGAACCGACACCATGACCGGGCCGCGTGGCGCCTGCATCGCCATATAGTAGGCGCGGGCTATCGCTGCCGGCACGTCTTCGGCGCGGGCCGGTTCGCAGGCCCATTTCACATAGGGCTTCGGAAACTCGGTCGGGTTTTCGGCGAACAGGAACGGGTCGTGGGGGAGCAGTTCGCGGCTCTGCTGACCGGTGGTGATGATCAGCGGTGCGCGGTTACGATAGGCCGTGTAGATATTGCCGAGCGCATGGCCGAGGCCGGCGGCGGAATGCAGGTTGACGAAGGCCGGCTTGCGGCTCGTCTGCGCGTAGGCGTCCGCCATCGCAACGACGATCGATTCCTGAAGGCCGAGCACGTAGGAAAAATCCTCCGGCACGTTGACGAACATCGGCAACTCGGTGGAGCCCGGATTGCCGAAAATGCGGTCGATGCCCTTCTGCCTCAGAAAGTCGAAAACCGCCTCGCTTACGGTCTGTCCACGCAGCTTCGTGCTGCTGGACAGGAAATCCAGCGACATCTTGTTCATAGCTTCGAGGCCTCCTCCCGGCCTTTCAGGGCTCCCACCCTGAGCGCATGTCTTGTCGTGGGAAGTGTCGCAGATAGCGCCCTATCTTGGAATTGAAGAATTTCCAATAATCCATTACATCAAGGCATGACTTTGGATGTGCGATCGGCTCAAATCGTTCTGGAATGCGCGCGGCGCGGCAGCCTCGGCGCGGCCGCCACCGCCTTGAACATGACGCAGCCGGCAATCACACGTATGCTGAAGCGGCTGGAGGACAGCTACGGCGTTCCTCTGTTCGAGCGCACCACGCGCGGCGTGGTGCCGACCGTCTTCGGCGACGCGCTGCTTCCCTATGCCAAACTGGTCGTTTCCGAGATCGGCAATGCGACGGACGTGATCCAGCAAATGCGCGGCGCCAGCCGCGGCGTGGTGCGGATCGGCGGGGTGGCGAGCGTCGTCGGCGGTTTCATCATCGCGGTGATCGGGGAGATGCGCAAACAGCATCCGGAAGTGCAGTACCAGGTCATTGAGGATCTTGAGGACCGGGTGCTGGAAGGGCTAAAGGGCGGTACGATCGATATCGCGATTTCGCCGGAGCCCTATCTCGACGACGATATCATCATGGCGACGCCTGATATCATGCATGACACGGTCTCAGTCTTTGCGAGGTCCGATCATCCGATCATCAAACGGGAGCACGTGACGCTCGCGGAAGCGGCAAAGTTTGACTGGGCCATGCCTCCACCGGGCACACCGACCGTCAGGGAGTGGCAGCGGCGGTTCCACGACAATGCGCTGGAGCCGAACGCGCCGTCGATCGTCTCCCGCTCGGTGCCGGTTCTGAAAGCCGCGGTTCTCTCGGAGGCGATGTTCTGCTGGATGCCGCTGCCCCTGGTGCGCGAGGAGGTGGAACGGGGCAACATGGCACGCGTCAACGTGCCCGAACTCGACTGGCAACGGACCTTTCGCGTGTACCGCCGCAAGAAGGGCCTGATGACGCCGCCGACGGTCAACCTGCTGCAATGCATTCGCCGCATCAGCGAGACCTGGTCGATGTAAAGGGCAGGGCGGTTTGCGCTCTACTTCTGCTTGGTACCGGCGCTCTTGCCGTCCGAGCTCTTCGACCTTTCCTCGAAACGGTCGGCGCCCTTGGCGAGGTCCGATCCCTTTTGAGCTTCGACCTTCTTCTCTTCCTTGTGGGTGCTCTGCTTCAGACCGCGTGCGGATTCCCGACCCTTTTCAGTCGGAGCCTGTTCGATACCCATGATTTCTCCTCCAGCGCCTGATTGGCGCAGCAGTCGAACGGGCGGCGCGTGAAGGCGTTCCCGCACATGCGCATCTTTTCCGGATTTGCGTCCCGCGTGATCAGCCGACGTTGCCGACCCGCGGCAGCGATGCGAACTCCTTGAGATAGGCCCGCCAGCCGCCATAGGCGGTGATGTCGAGCGCGCCCTGAAGCGCGAACGGTTCGGCCAGAAACCCCTTGGCCGAAGTGCCGTCCGACAACGTGACGGTGCCGATGCCGAGCGGGGGCGGGATCGCCGCGACGAACAGGCCGAAGCCCGCTGGCGTCAGCTTCCAGACCTCGACCTCGATCTCGCCGCCTTCGCCTTCCGCGACGCGGACCATGCCGGGTTTCGGCGGCACCGTGCCGGCCAGCGCATAAAGCCTGTAGGCGCCGGAGGTTTTCGCCACCCGGGAGAAGGTGCCGTCGAGATCGGTAAGCTGATGGTTGAGCGGCATGCCGGAAAGGTGAGCCCCGACCACGATGACGTCGATCAGGTCGTCGCTGGCGATTGCGACAGGCGTTTCGGATGGTGCGGGAAGCGGCCAGCCGGTGGCGCCGAGCGAAAGGCCGCTCGCCTGGTGAAGGTCGCGGGCGACGGACGCGGTGAGACCGTCGCGACCGAAAGCCGCGAGCAGCGTGACGCTTGCCGGCAGGCCATCGGCGCGGGTGCCGGTCGGCACGGCGATGCCGCACATGTCGAGCAGGTTGACGAAGTTCGTGTAGGTTCCAAGCCGCGAGTTTTCCCGGATCGGCTCCGCATCCAGGTCGGCACGGGTGTAGTGGGTCGGCGCGGTCGGCACGCAGAAGAGATCGACGGAGGCGATCAGCGGCGCCAGCGTCTTTTTGAGCGCCTGCAGCGCATAGAGGCCCTTGAAGGCATCGGCTGCGGAGAGCAATTTGGCGCCGCCATAGATTTTTCGCGTTACCGGGTGGAAGCTTTCCTCCCTGGTGTCGAAGAACGGCTTTACCGCGGCATAACGCTCGGCCACCCAGGCGCCTTCGTAGAGCAGGTTGGCGACCTTGTAGAATTCGCCGAACGGCACTTCGACGATCCGATGTCCAAGCCTTGCGAACATCGATACGGCATCGCCATAGGCTGCCTCCATGACCGTATCGCCGAAGAACTGCAGGTCCGCCTTGGCCGGCACGCCGATCGTCAGCACCGGCGCTGCCGAACCGAAGCCGGTCGCCGGAACGACTCTCGAATACGCATCGGTGTCATCGTATTTCGCGGCGACGGAGAAGACCTTCCAGGCATCGTCCGCAGTCAGCGCGAAGATCGAGACGCAGTCGAGCGTGCGGCAGGCGGGAATGACGCCTGTGGTCGACAGCGCGCCGACGCTCGGCTTCAACCCGACGATATTGTTGAGGCCGGCCGGGATGCGCCCCGAGCCTGCGGTATCGGTGCCCAAAGCAAAGCTGACGATGCCTTGCGCGGTTGCCACAGCCGAACCTGAAGACGAGCCGCCCGGCACGAGCCTCGCGTCGATGGCGTTTTTGGGGATCGGGTAGGGCGAACGGACACCGACCAGACCGGTCGCGAACTGGTCGAGATTGGTCTTGCCGATGACCAGCGCGCCGGCTGCCTTAAGCAGGCCGACCACGGTCGCGTCCTTCTCGGGCATGTAGGCATAGTCCGGGCAGGCGGCCGTAGTCGGCATGCCGGCGACGTCGATATTGTCCTTCACGGCGAAGGGGATGCCGAAGAGCGGTTTTGCCGGATCAAAGGCACCGAGTTTGGCGGCTTCCGCCAGCACCGTCTTCCTGTCGGCCAGATGGATGAAGATGCCGGGATCGTCGACCTCGGCGATCCGTGCAAAAACCGCTTCGACGATCTGCGCGACACTGCCGCCGTCCTGGTAGAATGCGTGAAGCGAGGCGATGTCGAAGGCGGGCGTCTGTTCCGGCAAGCTCATGCCATTTCCTCTTCCAGGATTGTCACCGGCCGGTCCCACTGGATCAGCACGACGCAGCCGGTATCGCTCCAGACGGAGTGTTCGGTGCCGGGCGCATTGACGATATAGCTGCCGCGGCCGTAGTCGCCGGCCTCGTCGGATTGCACGCCCTCGAGCACCAGGATGGTTTCGAGGCCTTCATGGCGGTGGCGGGGAACGCCGGCGCCGGCCTCGTATTTCAGGAGTGCCACGCCCGGCTGGTCGCCCTCGAAGGGGCGGATCCAGTGGATCGTGACCTCGTCGCGGAACGGCTCGAATTCCAAATCTTTCCAGCCGCCTAGCGTCAGGAGTTCGCGGGTTGATTCAGGCATCGGTCATCCCCTTTTGCGCGATCCCGTCCAGAATGTCGTCGACATGGGCGGTCCAGCCGACGATGGCGCCCTGGGCGCGGATCATGGCGATGGCGGCGGCCTTGAACTCGGGAAAATAGCTCTCGGTCGCCTCTTCGGCGAGCAGGCATTCGTAGCCGCGATCGTTCGCCTCCCGCATCGTCGTCTGGACGCAGACTTCCGTTGTCACGCCGGCGAAGACGAGCTGAGTGATGCCCTTCGCCTTCAGAACCTCGCCGAGTTCGGTGGCGTAGAAGGCGCCCTTGCCGGGCTTTTCGATCACCACTTCGCCGTCGATCGGCGCCAGTTCGGAAATGATCGCCGTGCCGGGCTCTCCGGAAATCAGCACACGACCCATAGGGCCGACATCGCCAATCCTCAAGGACGGGTTGCCGCGGTCGCGCTTGGCGGGCGGCAGGTCGGAAAGGTCCGGCTTGTGGCACTCCATCGTGTGGATGACCGGCAGGCCGGCATCGCGAAACCCCTGGATCAAGCGTTTGACGTCCGGCACGATCTTGGTGATGCGGCCAACATCGTTACCGAGGCTGGCGCCAAAACCGCCGGGTTCGGCGAAGTCGCGCTGCATGTCGATGACGATGAGCGCCAGCGCACCTGGTTTCGCCGGGAAGGCGAAGGGTTGTGCCTTGATCTGACCCATCAGTGGTGCCCCGCCATATGGGCGCCGATCACGCCGATATCGGCGGCCCGGATCGGCGTTTCGTAGACCAGCTTGCCTTCCGAGATCACCATGATGCGGTCGGACATTTCCAAGAGTTCGTCGAGGTCTTCCGAGAGCAGCAGCACGGCGGTTCCCGAGTTGCGGGCGCGCATGATGCGGGCGCGGATTTCCGCGACGGCCGAGAAGTCGAGGCCGAAACACGGATTGGAGATGATCAGCAGATCCACATCGCCGGTCAGTTCGCGGGCGAGCACCGCGCGCTGCACGTTGCCGCCGGAAAGGGCTGATATCGGCGAGGAGGATGAGGCGGTCTTCACCTTGAAATCCGAGATCAGCGCGGAGGCGCGCTTCTTCATCTCGCCCTTGTTCAGCCAGATCGCATCCTTGCCGTCACCCTTGAGGTCGAAGGTGCGGAAGGCGAGGTTTTCGCTGACCGTCATCTTTGGCGCGCAGGCGTTCTGGAGGGGTTCTTCGGGGATGAAGCGGACATTGTTCCTGCGGGTCTCGGGGCGGGTCGCGCCGTAGGTCTCGCCGTTGACGGTCACCGTGCCTCGGTCGGTCGGGCGCTGGCCGGCGAGGATCTCGGTCAGTTCCTTCTGGCCATTGCCGGAAATGCCGGCGATACCGACGATCTCGCCGGAACGGACGGTCAGATTGTCGATCTCGATCGTCTTCAGCCCGGAGCGGTCCGGCGCCTTGACCTGTTCGACCTTCAATACCGATTTCGCAGCCTCGGGCACCGGCAGGCGGCTGTCGAGTTCGGCGAGCTTGACGTCGCCGATCATCATTCCCGCCATGTCGGAGGTCGAGAGTTCGCTCACCTTGCCGGTGCCGACCAGCTTGCCGCGGCGCAGGATCGACACCGCGTCGGCGAACTTCGTCACCTCGTGGAACTTGTGGCTGATCATCAGCACCGTCAGTTCGCCGCGCTGGGTCATGCCGCGCACGATGCCGAGCATCTCATCGGCTTCGGCGGGTGTCAGCACCGAGGTCGGTTCGTCGAGCACGAGGAAGGAGCGGCCGAGATAAAGCTGCTTGACGATTTCCAGCTTCTGTTTTTCGCCGGCCGCGAGCTCGCTCACCGGCCGTTCGAGCGGGATCTGGAACGGCATGCGCTCCATGAAGGCGGCGAGATCCTTGCGTTCCTTGGCCCAGTTGATCACCGAGGGCACGGATGTGCGGCTGATCACCAGGTTCTCGGCGCCGGTCAGCGAGGGAACCAGCGTGAAATGCTGGTAGACCATGCCGAGCCCGTAGGTGGCAGCATCCTTCGGCGAGGCGACCGAGACTTCGCGGCCGTCGACCGAGAGCGAGCCTGATGTGGCGTGGTAAAAGCCCATAATGCATTTGACGAGGGTCGACTTGCCGGCGCCGTTTTCGCCGAGCAGCGCGTGGAACGAACCGGCGGGCACGCTGATCGAGACGTTGTCGAGCGCTGTGAAGGAGCCGAAGCGCATGGTCATGCCGAGCGTTTCGATGCCGACTGCCTTGCCGGCCTGGGGTAGGGGCGTATCGCGGACGATGTTGTTCATGGCAGCTGGCTCACGAAGGTAACGGAATTGGAGACGGTACCGAAGACGCCGCCCTGCATCTTGACCATCTTGATGGCGGCGAGGTGGTTGCCATAGTCGGTGGCGCCGCAGCAATCCTCGAGCATCAGGCATTCGAAGCCGCGGTCGTTCGCCTCGCGCATCGTCGTCGAGACGCAGACATCGGTGGTGATGCCGGTCAGCACGATGTTCTCGATGCGCTTCTGGTTGAGGATGAGTTCGAGATCGGTGGCGCAGAACGAGCCCTTGCCCGGCTTGTCGATGATCACTTCGCCTTCGATCGGGTAGAGTTCCGGGATGATGTCCCAGCCGGGCTCGCCGCGCGTGAGGATGCGGCCGCAGGGGCCGGGATCGCCGATGCCGGCGCCGATACGCTGCGAGCGCCAGCGCTTGTTGGCGGGCAGGTCGGCGAGGTCGGGGCGGTGGCCCTCGCGGGTGTGGATGACGTGGTAACCTTTTGCGCGCATGGCGGCGAGGACGCGCTTGATCGGCTCGATCGGCGCCTGCACCAGCGACAGGTCGTAACCCATGTGGTCGACATAACCGCCCTTGCCGCAAAAATCGGTCTGCATGTCGATGATGATGAGGGCGGTGTTCTGAGGTCTCAGGTCGCCGTTATAAGGCCAGGCATAGGGATCGGCGTCAATATAGCTGAGTGTCTGGCCAGCCAGCGCGGTAGGGGAAAGGCTGTTCATCTGGTCTCTCCAATTCGGTTTGCGGCCTATTTCGTCAGCGACAGCGCGCCCGGCGCGCCGGCAAGCGAGCGGGTGGGCGAGGAGGTGGCAATCAGGATGATGAGGGTGAGCACATAAGGCGCCGCGTAAAACAGGTAATAGCCCTGCGTCACGCCGACCGATTGCAGGGCAGGCCCAAGCGCGCCGGCACCGCCGAAGAGCAGGGCGGCGAGAAAGCAGCCGATCGGGTTCCAGCGGGCGAAGATCACCAGCGCCACGGCCATCAACCCTTGCCCGGAGGAAATGCCCTCGTTCCAAGAGCCGGGATAATAGAGCGACAGATAGGCGCCGCCGATCGCCGCCAGCGAACCGCCGGCGGCAGTCGCCAGAAGCCGGACGCGGTCCGGGCTGATGCCCATGGCGCGGGCCGCATCGGTGCTGTCGCCGACGACGCGCAGGATCAAGCCGATGCGGGTGTTCTTGAAGGCCCAGAACAGGAACAGCGCGAGCGCGGCGCCGATGAAGAACAGCACGTTGATGTTAAGGGCCGCCTGCACCTGCGGCACCGCCGACCAGCCGCCGAGCGGGATGGAGGGCAGTTTCGGCGCCACCGGCTGGATGAAGGATTTTCCCAGGAAGAAGGCGAGGCCCAGGCCGAACTGCATCATCGCGATGCCGATGGCGATGTCATTGACCTTGGGCCATTTGCAGATCCAGCCGTGGATCGTGCCGAACAGGGCGCCGGTCGCCATAGCCGCCAGCACGCCTAATGTCGGCGAGCCGGTCATCACAGCCACCGCATAGGCCGTCATGGCACCGAAAACGAGCGTGCCTTCAAGCCCGAGATTGATGCGGCCGGAGCGTTCGGTGATCGTCTCTCCGAGCGAAACGAAGATGAACGGGGTGGAAACGCGGATGGCGCCTGCGAAGATCGCCAGCGGTACGCCCCAAAGGCCGATACCTGTGTCTTCCATCAGTGGCTCCTTTTCCAGAGGTCGGGATTGAAGATCTTGAAGCGACCGTAAAAGGTCTCGCAGAAGAGGATTACGATGAAGAGCGTGCCCTGCAGCACCAGCACGGTCGCGTCCGGCAGGCCCATGCGCCGCTGGATCAGGCCGCCCGACGCGGCGATGCCGCCGAGCAGGATGGCGACCGGGATGATCGCCAGCGGATTGTGGCGCGCCAGGAAGGCGACGAGGATGCCGGTGTAACCGTAGCCGGCGGCGAGCGATGCATTGGCACTGCCCTGGACCGCGGCGACCTCGATCATGCCCGCCAGGCCCGCGAAACCGCCGGCAATCGCGGTGAAGCCGACGATCAGCTTGCCGACAGGCAGGCCCTGGATCTGCGCCGCGCGGACATTGCCGCCGGCGATGCGGGCGGCAAAACCGAAGCTGGTGATCTCGATCAGTACCCAGGAGAGGATGCAGGCGACGACGCCGATGACGAGGCCCCAATGCACGTCCATGCCGGGGATCTGGCCGAGCATGTATTCCTTCGGCAAAGGTCTGGTGGAGGGTTTGTTGAGGCTCGCGGGATCGCGCAGCAGCCCTTCGACGAACTGGTTCATCAGCGCAATCGCGATATAGGCCAGCAGCAGCGAGGAGATCGTTTCATTGACGCCGCGATAGTGGCGCAGGAAGCCGGCAAAGCCGATCCAGATGCCGCCGACCACCATGGCGGCGACACCCATGAAGACGAAGAGCACGATCGGCGGCACGATGCCGACCAAGGGCATGGCGCTAGCCGCCGCCGCGACGCCGCCAAGCACGACCGCGCCTTCCGCGCCGATGATGACGAGGCCGAGCCTCGCCGGCAGCGCGACGCAGAGCGCGGTCAGCAGCAGGGGGGCAGCGCGGGAAAGGCTGTTCTGGATCGAGAACCAGCTTCCGAAACCACCCGTGTACATCAGCTGGAAAAGGGTGACCGGCGACTTGCCGATCGCCAGGATGAAGAGGGAGAAAAGCGCCAGGCCGATCAGGATCGCCACGAGTCCGATCGCCACGGGCTCAGCCCGTCGCGCCAGCCATTCGAGGAGGGGGCGCAGCGAAGCACCGCTCCCCGTTGCTATCGATAGTCCCGGATCGTTCGCTTCGACCGTCATGGCACTTCTCCTTCACCTCGAGATCAGGACGTGGACCCGACGACGCCCTCGACCAGGTAACCCATGCTCTCGAGTTCGATCGCATCCTCGGCAAACGACTTGCCGGCGGTGACGACGACATTGCCCTTGTTGTCCTTGATCGGGCCCTTGAAGACCGAGAACTTGCCGGTCATGATTTCGGCAAGCGTCGCCTCGAACTTCTTGCGACCCTCGGCAGAGACGGCCGGTCCGAGCGGGCTCATCTTGACGAAGCCATCCTTCAGGCCGCCGCGGACGAAATTGCCGAGCTTGCCGCCGCTCTGGGCCGCCTTGATGAAGTTCGTATAGACATTGCCCCAGGCCCATTCGGCGCCGGTCAGGTACTTGTCCTTGGCAAGCGCGCTCTGGTCCGCATGGTAGCCGCAGACGAAGGCGCCGCGACGGGCGGCGGTTTCGACGACGACCTTCGGGCTGTCCACATGGCAGGTGATGACGTCGGCACCCTGGTCGACCAGCGCGTTGGTGGCTTCGGCCTCCTTGACGGCGAGCGACCATTCGCCCGTGAAGATCACCTGGCAGGTGATGGTCGGATCGACCGAACGGGCGCCGAGCAGGAAGGAATTGATGTTCTGGACCACCTGTGGGATGGGCTTGGCGGCGACGAAGCCGATCTTCTTGCTCTTGGTCGCATAGGCCGCGGCTATGCCGTTCAGATACTGGCCCTGGCCGATATAGCCGAAATAGGAGCCGGTATTCATCGGGTTCTTGCCCTCCTGCCAGAGGCCGCCGCAATGGCGGAACTGCGCTTTCGGATATTTCGCGGCCATCGCCAGCATATGAGGGTCGAAATAACCGAAGGAGGTCGGGAAGAGCAGGGTGGCACCGTCGAGGTTGATCATCGACTCCATGGTCTTCTGGACATCGACAGTTTCCGGAACGTTTTCCTCTTCGACCAGCGTGATGCCCGGCATCTTCTTGATGACGGCCGCACCCTCGGCATGCGCCTGGTTGTAGCCATAGTCGTCCTTCGGGCCGACATAGATGAAGCCGACGGTCAGCGCCGTCTGCGCCAAGGCCTGCGAGCCGATCAGGCCGGGGATGGCACCAGCAGCCAGGCCGGCGGCGGAAGCCTGGAGGAAATTGCGGCGGTTCATGGGAAGGAGTTTGGTCATCGGCATGCTCCTTGCGGCTCTGGGCCGGTTTCGAACGGGTACAGTAAAGTGCATGCAATGTATGTGCCAGAACTCAAGCCATTGTTACTGAAAAGAAATTTTATAATCCGAAAACTCCACAACAGAAAGTGCATACAGATTCATCGCATTTTCGCTTAAGAAATAATCAATAGTCATTATTTGTTCAGCAATCCGCCGGAGGAGCAATACGGCAATCGCCGGTGGTGTCTTTTCGAATCAGAAAGCTGAAAATTACCGCTACGTTGGCGGCGTTATTTGACTTATGGAGTCCGGAACGGCATCTGTATGCAAATTGCGAGGTTTAAACAGAATCGTCCCGTGAAGCAGGCTAAGCGCAGAGAAGTCATCCGTACCGGAACCACCGTCGAGCAGATGGTGCGGGCGATTGCCGACATGATCGTCACCGGCGATCTCCTGCCGGGCGAGAAGCTTGACGAGATCTCGCTCGCGTCGCGTTTCGAGGTTTCCCGCACGCCGGTGCGCGAGGCTCTGCGCGAACTCGGCGCCATGGGGCTTGTAGGCCGCGAGCCGAACCGCAGCGCCGTCGTTACCAATGTCACCGAGACCCATCTCCACTCGATGTTCGAGGCGATGGCCGAGCTCGAAGGTATTTGCGCGCGGCTGTCGGCGGAACGGATGACGGTGGACGAACGGCGGGCGCTGGAACTCGACCACCGTGGCTCCATGCGGTTGGTGCATTCAGGCGCGGAAGAGGAATACGCGGCGCACAATACCGAATTCCACACAAGGCTTTATCGCGGCGCCCATAACGACCACGTGTTCGAAATGGTGACCCAGACGCGGGCGCGGCTCGCCCCTTTCCGCCGGGCGCAATTCCGCCTGCCGGGACGCCTTGCCAAATCCTACGAGGAACACGACCAGATCGTCACCGCCATCATCCGCGCCGACGCAGTCGCGGCGGGGCAGGCGGCCTATTCCCACGTAGCGATCGTCAGCGATGCCAGCGCGGTTTTCGCGACGGCTGGGGAGTAGGCAAGGGGTTTTCTCAGGTCGGGTTCAGGCAAGCAACTTTGCAGCAAAAGCCGATTTGATAAGCCTCGTCGCCCCATCAACTCTCACACGTCAGGGGTGGCTCATTCCGTGGCGGGATTCATCTCATGTTGCAATTTCGCTAAGTCCAGAGTCAGCTTTCCGAGCTCCGACAACAATGCCTCTGCGAACTGTACCAACATCAATGAGGCCAAGACACTTTGCGCGTTTCCCTCGGGATCCACCTCGTCTACGTAAGTCGTCGTGTGGGTGATCTTGTCGCGTCGAGAAAACATCCTCGTGTGGCCAGAGGCATTAGGATGGCATCGCTCTGACATCCGCTCAAAGTGAGCCAATACACCCGGAATGATCCGGCCAATTTACCAATCACCGTCATGACGTTTTGCGCTGCGATTTCTGGATATTCGATAACCAGTACCCTACGAGTAGCAAAGGTGCTGCTGTCTAAAATCCCGTTGAGTGCAGCTAAATCCTTGGTTGCTAAATGAGTGACTGTGCGGTCCTTGAGGAGGGATATGGTGGCTACGGTTTCTATGATGGCCCTACCAGCCAAGAAAGTTCCGAGCGCACTTTTGTTATTCCAGCAGATTGCAACAGCGTCGGCCAAATGAACAATACGATGCTGGAGACCTTGGCTATAAACAGCGAGCTTCCATGCCATCTTTGACCTTAGAAATGGTCCGGCAATATTGATCTCGATCGCTCTGCTGTCTGAAAGGCGGCTCACAATTCGATTGATATCGTCCACTGCTCCCTTGTCCTCGGGGGAAAGGCGATCGTCCCATATGAAGCGTGCAGGTTCTTTAAGTTTAGCCATCTTAAAGTTCCTCTAGTTTCATCTCGGCGCGCTAGGATCTGTACCAATATAGTCACCTTTTTCGCCGCTTTGCCATGTTTGCCTCCGCCGCCGAAAAAGGCCTACCGCGCGGGCGAGTGAGCGCCGTGCCGGCGCTTTTCTCAAGCATCGAATGAGCTAGGATTCGCGGATATCCAGGTAATGCCACCTGATCTTGTCAGGCTTTCCGCCTGCCGGGAAGGCTAGGAATTCCTCGTCTTCCCTCCATAAAACGTCGGCGCCGCAAGGCGGCGCCAACCGATTTCAGGGGATGCTCATTCCCGCCCCGCCGACCGCGCCGAAACAAACACCTGCGGTTCGTAGGCAAAATCCTTGTCGAAAGGGTAGGTCGGCTTCAGCTTGCGGTGGCGTTCCAGGCGTTCGACGAACTGGTCGACGACGCCGGGCGACAGGGCCATCAGGTTCGGGTTGGCGATCGGTGCCAGTTCGGGCGAGAGATAGCCCGACTTCACGACGATGATCTTGGCGCCGTTCGGATCGAGGCCGAGGCGGGTGAAATCGGCGATGTAGTGGTAGGGGCGGCGCTTGGCGGAGAGGACCAGTTCGATGCCGCCGATCGCGACGACGGCCTGCCGGTCGGCAAGCTCGGACGTCTCGTGCAGGTACTGCACCTTCACTCTGGCCTGAACCGGCTTGCTGCCGATCGTGTCGAGCGAGGCGCCGATCGGGAGGTCGAGTTCGGCGCCGAAGCCGGCGGCATAACAGGCCTCGGTTGCCGCCTTGTCGGCAATGCCGGCGAAGACGACGCCGGTCGCCTTCTTGTCGATCAGGTCGGCCAGCACTTCGGCGCGGTCACCGACGCCGCCGCCGGTCGGGTTGTCGCCGGATTCGGCGAGCACCACCGGAGCCGTCTTCGATGAGATGGCCTTGTCGACGCATTCCTGGATCGAGCCGGTCTCGCAGCCGAACACGAATTTTTCGCGCGCATCCCAATAGGCCTTGGCGACGCGCCTGGCTTCCCGTTCGAGGACGGCGCGGTCGGTGCCGGTCATGATCGCGGCGGCGGTGCCGCGCGGTTCGTCGGCCCAGACGTAACCGACCATCAGCGAGGCATCCCAGACGCCGTCGATCGCGTCGATTTCCGGCATCATCTCGTAGAGGCTTTTCGCTGGTTCATCGACCGTCGAGGTGCGCTCGCCGGGCAGCACGACCGGGATCGGCGCCCAGAGCAGCACCGGCCTGACGCCGGTCTTCACGCTTTCGACCAGCATTTTTACCGAGCGCCGCATCGTCTCCTCGACGTCGATATGCGGCGCGGTGCGGTAAGTGGAATACATGTCGAGCGCATCAATGATCCGCTGGCTGACATTGCCGTGCAGGTCGTAGCTGGCCGAGACCGTGCAGTCGGGGCCGACCAGGTCGCGGGCGGCGGTGATCCAGTCGCCCTCGGCATCCTCCATGCCCTGCACATACATGGCGCCGTGCATGGCCAGATAGAGACCATCGAGCGGCAGCATAGGTTTCAGTCGGTCGAGGAATTCGGCTTTGAAGCGCTCATAGGTGGAGCGGGAGACCGGGCCGCCGGCAATGGCGCGGCAATGGATGGTCGGCAAAAACTCGGCGTCGTAATCCTTGAGGAAGGCAAAATAGGGGGCTGCCGTCAGCTCCTCGCCGCGGACGACGCGAAAATCCTTTTCCTCGTTGAGGACCGGATTATAGGTGCTGCATTCGATATGGATGCCGCCGACAGCGATGCGCATGGAGAAACCTCAGTTGGAGTTGGGGCCGATCAGGAAATTATGGGCTGCGATGCTGGCGGCACCTCGCGCCCAGACGTCGCCATCGACACGCTTGATGCGGATCGGCGTCTGGCCGGCGTAACGCGGCAGCACGTTGGTTTCGATGGCCTGGTTGACCACCGTGCCGAACAGGCCGTCGAACGAGCCTTCGACATGGGTGATCAGGATCAGGCCGGGGTCGTTGATCTGGATGAGGTTGGCGATCGCCAGTCCCAGCCCCGAGCCGGCGCGGTGCAGGATGCGGATCGCGGCGGCATTGCCGGTCGATGCCTCGTATTCGATATCCGACAGCGAGGTGCATTCGAGCCCTTCGGCGCGCGACATTTCCTTGATCGCCTTCATCGAGGAGACGGTGTCGAGGCAGCCGCGCTTGCCGCAGCGGCAGGGGGAACCGCCAGGCTCGATGGTGCAATGGGCGATCTCGCCGGCGCCGCCGTGATTGCCGCGATAGAGCTTGCCGTCGATGAAATGAGCACAGCCGATGCCGTCGCCGAGCGAGACGACGCTGAAACTCTGGATTTCGCGGGCGCTGCCGAACAGTTTTTCGCTGACGGCGACCGCCTTCGCGTCGTTCTCGATGAAGGTCTCGACGCCGGTACGCTCTCGGATGATTTTTGCCAGCGGCACGTCCTGCCAGTTGAGCAGCGTCGACTGCACGCAGTTCGACTGGGTCTCATCGACGAAGCCGGAGAGGGCGACGCCGATTCCCGAGAGTTTTTTCTTCGCTTCCGAATGGGCTTCGAGCAGGCTCGGCAGGCCCTCGGTGATCGCCTCGGCGATGACCTGCGGATCGCGCGACAGCGGCATCGCCTGGCGGGCGATGATCTTGCCGTTGAGGTCGCAGAGGATCATCGGCGCCGGGTCTTCGAGCAGCGAGATGCCGACGAAAAAGGCGCATTCCGGATGCAGATCGAGCCGGACCGAGGGACGGCCCTGGCCATAGACCGTCTCCGTCTCGTGCAGCACGCCGAGGTCGATCAGGTCGCGGGCAATGCCGCTCATCGCCGCCTTGCTCAGGCCCAGCAGGTTCGCCATCTCGGTCCGGCTGAGCGGACCGGACTCGCTGATGACGCGCACAAGCTGGCGCTGGGAAGAGGTGAGCAGAGCGTTCAAGGCGGCTGTTTTCTGTCTGTGAAGGTGGGTTGACACTAAGTTCAGAAAATGAACAAATCAACGCCAATAAATTATAAAAATGATCTAAGGCGGCAACGACCGCCCTCGTGTCAACAAAACCAAGGGTGAACGACCATGACCATGTTACTGAAAAGTCGCCGTTTCACGCTCGCCTGCGCCGTTGCGGGCAGCCTCGTGTTTCCGATTGCGGCGAATGCCGCGACGCTCAACGTGATGCAGACCGAAGCTCCGCGTTCCATGGATCCGGGCGACCAGACCGCGACCTATACCGCGGCCCTGCTCGATCCGATGTATGAAGGCCTCGTCAAGCGCGATCCCGACCTGTCGCTGAAGCCCGCGCTTGCCACCGAATGGTCGGCAGATGCTTCCGGTCTCGTCTGGACCTTCAAGCTGCGTCCGGGCGTCAAGTTCCATGATGGCACCGCTTTCGATGCCGATGCCGTGGTCAAGAATTTCGCCCGCCACCTCGACACCAAGCGCGGCCTTGCCGCCAGCGGCCGGTTGCGGACCTTCCTCGAAGGCGTCACCGCCGTCGATCCGACGACCGTTCAGTTCAAGCTGAAGACACAGTATCCGGCCTTCCTCGCGCTACTCACGACCGGGCCCTGCCTGATGGTCAGCCCGACCGCCGATGCGGCCGGCACGGTTGGCTCCAAGGCCGTCGGCACCGGTCCCTACAAGTTGCAGGAATACAAGTCCGGCGAATACGTGTTGCAGGCCAAGAACACCGACTGGTGGGGCGGCGCGCCGAAGGGCGAGGACCAGATCAAGTGGACCTGGACGGGCGAGCCTTCGGTCATGAACATGGCCCTGCAGACGGGCGACGCCGACGTGATCAACCCGTTCCCGGCCGCTTTTGCCGCGCAGGTCAAGGCAAACCCCGAGATGAAGCTCTCGACGACCGACGGGTCGGCCGTGTTCTGGGTCTCGCTCAACACCAAGCTGAAGCCGCTCGACGACGTCCGCGTCCGCCAGGCGCTGAACTATGCGACCGACCGGGAAGGCCTCGTCAAGGCGTTCATGAACGGTTATGCGACGCCGGCCAACTCGCCGCTCGCCCCGGTCACTCCCGGTTACGACAAGACGCTCAATCCCTATCCGTACAATATCGAGAAGGCGAAGCAACTCCTGAAGGACGCCGGTTATCCGGACGGTTTCGCGATGTCGACCATCGTGCAGGAGCAGGAGGCCCGGATCGGCGAACTGCTGCAGGCGATGTGGGCCAAGGCCGGCGTCAAGCTGGACGTCCGCAAGATGGAAGGCGGCGTCTGGTCGAAGGCGGCTTTCCAGGATCCGGCCGGCAAGGAGAAGGACAATATCGGTTCGTCGATCGCTTCATGGTCCTCCGGCGTCAACGGCGCCGACCTGCAGTTCCGCCCACTCTATTACTCAAAGAGCGCTTCGCCGGCCGGCGCCAACCTCGGCTTCTTCGCTGACGCAAAGCTTGACGAACTGATCGACAAGGCCGCCTCTACGCTCGACGAAAAGGCGCGCAACGCGATCTATGTCGATGCCCAAAAGCAAGTGAACGACCAAGCTCCGCATGTTCTGCTCTACACCAAGCAGGACCTGTTTGCGACGCGCGCCAGCGTCAAGGGTGCGTGGGTCATTCCGGGCGGGCTGATCGTCGTCAAGGATGCCAAGAAGTAATATCGATAGTACGGCGGATGGAGAATTCCGTCCGCCGTTTCCTTTTATGAAACATGGGGCCGGGAATCGGGCTCCAGGACAGGCGCATGAAAGCCTATATCCTCAAGAAATTGCTGGCTCTGCCGTTGATCCTCGTCGGCGTTTCGCTGCTGGTCTTCGTGGCGATCCGCGCGCTGCCGGGCGATCCGGCGCGGCTGATGGCAGGACCCGAGGCAACCCAGGAGGCGGTCGACAACATGACCGTCCGGCTCGGCCTCGACCGCAGCCTGCCGGCGCAATATGCCTCGTTTGCCTATGGGGCGGTGAGGGGCGATCTCGGTACGTCTATCAAGTCGAAGTTGCCGGTCGTTGCCGAAATCGGCGAACGCCTGCCGTTCACCATCGGGCTGGCGATTACCGCCTATCTGATCGCCATCGGCATCGGCGTGCCGGCCGGGATGATTGCGGCGAT
The DNA here is from genome assembly GCF_002968555.1 of Neorhizobium sp. T6_25. Lineage (NCBI taxonomy): Bacteria > Pseudomonadati > Pseudomonadota > Alphaproteobacteria > Hyphomicrobiales > Rhizobiaceae > Neorhizobium > Neorhizobium sp. T6_25. The sequence goes on along the minus strand of NZ_PVBL01000008.1, from coordinate 1,917 downwards.
CTACCGGCATGGCTGGCCGGACCAGTTCGTGATGATTCTTGCGATTGCCGGCGCCTCGATCGCCAATTTCTGGCTGGCGCTGATGGCGATGAATACATTCTCAGTGCAGCTCGGCTGGCTGCCGCTGCTCGGCGCCAGCTCGTGGAAGAGCTTCATCCTGCCGTCGATCACGCTTGCCGTGCTGCCGACGGCCGTCATCGCCCGCATGACGCGCTCCAGCATGATCGAGGTGATGAGCCAGGATTATATCCGCACCGCCTATGCCAAGGGCGTCCTGCCGAGAAACATCTACTGGAGCCATGCGCTGCGCAATGCACTCATCCCGATCATCACCATCGTGGGCTTGAATTTCGGCAGCCTGATTGGCGGCGCTGTCGTGACCGAATCCGTCTTCAACTGGCCGGGTATCGGACGGTTTCTGGTCGATGCGGTGCGCTACCGGGATTATCCGGTCATCCAGGGCGTGACGCTGGTCGCGGTCACCGGCGTAGTGATGATGAATTTTCTCGCCGAGCTGCTGATCGCTGTCCTCAATCCGAAGATAAGGTTCGACTGATGGCGTCCGTTGACACCGATATCGTACAGCGCCGGCCGGCGCTTCTGCGGGGACTTCGCTGGATGGCGACGCATCGCAGCATCACGCTCGGTGGCCTGTTGATCGGCATCATCGTACTCGCCGCGATCTTCGCGCCGTTGATTGCACCTGCCGACCCTTATGTGCAGGACCTGCTGGCGACCATGGAGCCGCCGTCGTTGGCGCATCCGTTCGGCACCGACGACAACGGTCGCGACATCTTCGCCCGCGTCATCTTCGGGGCGCGGATCTCGCTGCTCGAAGTGGTTCTGGCCGTTGGCCTTGCCGTGCTGGTCGGCGTGCCGCTCGGCATTCTCTCGGGCATGAGCGGCCGTTATGTCGACCAGGCGATCATGTGGACAATGGACATCCTGTTCGCCTTTCCGGGCATCGTGCTCGCCATCCTGATCGTCAGCGTGCTCGGCTCCAGCCTTATCAACCTTTTGATCGCCATTGCCATTTTCTCCGTGCCGGTCTACGCCCGGCTCAGCCGAAACCTGACGCTGGGCCTGAAGCGCATGGACTATGTCGAAGCCGCCGTCTCGCTGGGCATCTCGCGCCGCCGCATCATGAGCCATTACATCCTGCGCAACGCGATCGGACCGATCATCGTGCAGTCGACGCTGACCGCCGGCACGGTCATCCTGTCGGCCGCAAGCCTGTCGTTCCTCGGCCTCGGCGCCCAGCCGCCGCTTCCCGAATGGGGCGCGATGATGAGCGACGGCCGCAACTATCTCGGCCTCAACATCTGGATGTCGCTGTTTCCGGGCGTGGCGATCATGATCACCGTGCTTGGCTTCAACATTTTGGGCGACGGCCTTCGCGATCTTCTGGATCCGCGCAAATGAGCATCGCTGCCCCACCCCGCACGACAGGCCAGCCAGCACTTGGCAGCGCGGGGCTGGCTAAACCGGTCTTCTGCGTCGATATCGGCGGGTCGTTCATGAAATTTGCGGTCTCGCCGGCGCCGGGCGCGCTGGTTCCGCTGGAGAAGGTGGCGACGCCTGCCGCCAACTGGAACGATCTTGCGGCCTCTCTTGCGACGCTTATCGAGCGCAATGCGCAGGCGGGCGATGCGGCTTCGCCGCTGGCGCTGTCGATTGCCGGCCTCATCGATCCTCGGACCGGCGTTGCCACCTCGGCCAATATTCCCTGCATTACCGGGCGACGGATCAGCGACGAGCTCTCGGGCATCCTCGGACGGCCGGTGCTGGCCGCAAACGATGCGGACTGCCTGACGCTCGCCGAGGCCAACGAGGGGGTAGGGCGAGGCCATGCGGTCGTCTTCTGCGCCATCATGGGCACCGGCATCGGCGGGGGGCTCGCGATCGACGGGCGGCTGG
>NZ_PVBL01000085.1:0-383 GCF_002968555.1 Neorhizobium sp. T6_25 | reverse complement strand
GGGTTGGCATTTACCTGATTGACGCGCCGCATCTCTATGATCGTCCGGGAAGCCCGTATCACGATACCAACTTATTTGCCTATACCGACAACGTATTGCGTTTTGCGCTGCTGGGGTGGGTTGGGGCAGAAATGGCCAGCGGGCTTGACCCATTCTGGCGTCCTGATGTGGTGCATGCGCACGACTGGCATGCAGGCCTTGCGCCTGCGTATCTGGCGGCGCGCGGGCGTCCGGCGAAGTCGGTGTTTACTGTGCACAACCTGGCCTATCAAGGCATGTTTTATGCACATCACATGAATGACATCCAATTGCCATGGTCATTCTTTAATATTCATGGGCTGGAATTCAACGGACAAATCTCTTTCCTGAAGGCCGGTCTGTAC
>NZ_PVBL01000084.1:0-384 GCF_002968555.1 Neorhizobium sp. T6_25 | reverse complement strand
CGACCGCGCGGTCGCCCTGGAAGATGGTCATCACCGTGCCGCCTTCGGACGGCGCCGCGCTGAAGCCCGCAGGCAACGTCAGGCCGTTGGAAAGCCACAGGACCGAACCGGCGCCATCGGCACCGTAGGCATGCGCAAGAACGCCCGTGGCATTGACGGAATCGGCGTCGTCGCCGTTACCTTCCGGATTGCCGCCTTCCAGCGCATCGTCGTCGAGCTGCACCAGCGAATTCTCGCCGATCGTCGGGATATCGTCGTCGACATTGATGGTCAGCGTGCCGGGCGTTGCAGCCGCATCGCCGTCCTTGTCGGTGGCCTGGTAGGAGACCGTGAACTGTACGTTGTCTTCCGTCCCCGGGATCGTTCCCTGCGGATGGTTGATCG
>NZ_PVBL01000083.1:0-389 GCF_002968555.1 Neorhizobium sp. T6_25 | reverse complement strand
CAGCCAGAACAGGATAAGCGTCAGCACCGCGATAATGACCGGCGTTGGCAGGAACAACAGCGATCCACTGCCAAACCATGAGAGATCCGGCGAGTTAAACGTGACGATCTGTCCGGAGGTGATCAGTTGCGCCACGCCGCGCCCGGCGACCATCAGGATCAGGGTGGCAACAAACGGCTGAATTTTGAGGATCGCTACCAGTATGCCGTTCCACAATCCCGCCAGGATGCCAGTGCCCAGGGCGCTTAACAAAACAATCGGCAGGCTGAATCCCGCGACCGTCATCGCAGCCGTTGTGGCTCCGGCGATAGCCATCACCGCCCCCACGGAGAGATCAATCCCACCTGTTGCGATCACCAGCGTCATTCCGATAGCCAACAGCGCAACGG
>NZ_PVBL01000082.1:0-390 GCF_002968555.1 Neorhizobium sp. T6_25 | reverse complement strand
ATGTGGAAACGGGCCGCGCGAAAGGCAAGGTCGTAATCGCGGTGAAGTGAGGTCTGGAAGGCCGAAGAGCGCTCGGTTTAGCCGAGCGGCTTTTGCAGGCGTCGAGGCGCGGATTGGTTTCGGAAAAAAGAAGTGCGCAGGCATCCGCGTCGATAGCTATGGGTACCCGGCCGAAAACAGCGGAAGTACCAGCGCCGGCGTTATCCGTCAGAGATCAAGGCTGCCGTCTCGCCACAACGAACAAACACTTGTCAAGCGAAGGGACTTCACTGTCGTTGCCGGTAGGCAGAGGGTGTGACGCCTGTGCCCAGCTTAAATGCCCGTGTCATGTGGCTCTGGCTGCTGAAACCGCAGGCCGAAGCGATCTGCACGATTGGGTCCGTGCCGCAC
>NZ_PVBL01000081.1:0-391 GCF_002968555.1 Neorhizobium sp. T6_25 | reverse complement strand
CCTGTAATGCGTACCTGACCACACAGCGCAAGGCGTGGGATGTGCTCAGTGATTTCTGCTCGGCGATGCGCTGTATGCCGGTATGGAACGGGCAGACGCTGACGTTCGTGCAGGACCGACCGTCGGATAAGGTGTGGACCTATAACCGCAGTAATGTGGTGATGCCGGATGATGGCGCGCCGTTCCGCTACAGCTTCAGCGCCCTGAAGGACCGCCATAATGCCGTTGAGGTGAACTGGATTGACCCGGACAACGGCTGGGAGACGGCGACAGAGCTTGTGGAGGACACGCAGGCCATTGCCCGTTACGGTCGTAACGTCACGAAGATGGATGCCTTTGGCTGTACCAGTCGGGGGCAGGCACACCGCGCCGGGCTGTGGCTGATTAAAAC
>NZ_PVBL01000080.1:0-396 GCF_002968555.1 Neorhizobium sp. T6_25 | reverse complement strand
GCTTAGCAGATCCGGCGAGGCACTAAACAAAGAGAGATTCCAGCCACCAAACTGGTTTTTCATGATCCGACCCAGCAGGCTATGCAGCGCAATCAGCGCCGGTTCGCTGTCCAGACGTTCCCCGTATGGCGGGTTGCTCAACACTGTGCCGTACGGCCCTTTCGGCAGCGGATTGGTCAGTTGCGCGACATCTTTCACCTCAAAGGTGATCAGTTCACCAATCCCCGCAAGACGGGCGTTAGTGCGTGCACGTTGAATCACCCGTGCGTCGCTGTCCGAACCGTAAAAATGAGAGCTATACTCAGCCAGGCCTTTACGGGCGCGAGTTTGCGCTTCCGCTTTCACTTCCTGCCAGATAGCTTCATCATGCTGCGCCCAGCCGCTAAAGCCCCAACG